>DATEKG010000111.1:0-3261 GCA_035277565.1 Pseudolabrys sp. | reverse complement strand
TACCCTGAAGAATCGGCTGGCCGGCGCATGCAGACGGAATTCATCGCCGTGCCGCCAAGCTGGAATGTCGGCCAGGCGATCGACTACTTGCGCGAGACGCAAGAGCTGCCGGAGCGTTTCTTCGAGGTCTATGTCAGCGATGAAAATGGCCGCTTCCGCGGCGCCGTCCCGCTCGACCGGCTGTTGCGCAGCAAGCGGCCGGTGGCAATCTCCGATCTGATGGAGCCGGAGCGCCGGCGCATCCGCGCGGACGAAGACCAGGAAGAGGTGGCGCGCCTGTTTCAACGCTACGACCTCGTGGCGGCCCCGGTGGTCGATGCCGACGACCGGCTGGTCGGCATCATCACCTTTGACGATGTCGCCGACGTCATCGAAGAAGAAGCGGAAGAAGACATCCACGCCCTTGGCGGCATCACGCGCGACGAAGAGTTGTCGGATTCAGTGTGGACGATCGCCCGCGGCCGCTTTAACTGGCTGTTGGTCAATCTCGCGACCGCTTTTCTCGCATCGTCGGTGCTCGGCCTTTTTGAAGGTCAGCTGCAAAAAATGGTCGCGCTCGCGGTTCTGGCGCCGATCGTCGCCAGCCAGGGAGGCAACGCCACGACGCAGACCATGACGGTCGCTGTGCGTGCGCTGGCCACACGCGACCTCACCGATTCCAACGCCTGGCGTGTCATCCTGCGCGAACTGATGGTCGGCCTGCTCAACGGCATTGCCTTCGCCGTCATTACCGGTGCTGCAGCCTATGTGTGGTTCAAGGTTCCCGGTCTGGGCTTCGTTATCGGCCTCGCGATGGTCTGCAACCTGCTCGCGGCGGCGCTCGGCGGAATCCTCATTCCCCTCGCGCTTCACCGGCTCAGGGTTGATCCCGCCGTGGCGTCGAGCCCCTTCGTGACGACCGTCACCGATGTTGTGGGCTTTTTCTCGTTTCTGAGCATTGCCAGCCTCTGGTTCGGCCTGCGGTGAGCCATAGTGAACGCGGTTACGACTTGTTCACCGTATTTGCTGACCAACACTTAAATCCCGCCTTCTAACTCTATCGGACGGCTGCAGCTTAGGCTGGGAGCACTCCGGTGCGCGACGATGAAACCGTAGCAGCGGGTTCAGGCCCCGGGCGCCGCTTGCTGGCCCGGATTATGCGGCGTCGTGCGCCTGAGCCATTCGATGTTGCGGCCACCGCACCAACGCCGGGCAAATGGATCCTGGCAGCATCACGGCTGATCATTGTCGTTGCTGTTCTCGCGGTCGCCGGCATGTTTGCCGGTGCGGTACTTGGAATTCACCTCGCGCGCCAATATGACAATCGTCTCGTGTCCGAGCAGCACGCCGAATTGCGCACTGCGATTGCCGGTTTTTCATCGCCGCTGCAAAGCGAAACCCATGTCGATCCGCGTCTCTTGCAAATGGCACAGCGGATTGCCGGTGTCAAAAACCTGAAATTCGAGCCAATGCCGTTGGCGGGTGATCGCGAAAGCCAGCCGGTATTCGACTCAAAGGGCCGCATCGGCGGATTTTTTACGTGGGATCCGCGGGATCGTATGACGCAGACGATGGGGCGGCTCGCCGCGGTCTTTGCTGCTCTTGCAGCCGTCCTGTTCGGGTTCGCTGCCCTGTCGTTGTGGCAACTCAAGCGCGCGCGCCGCGAGCTTGCGCAAAAGGAGGCGGAAGCGGCTCGCGCGGCGGATGAAGACAAGCTCACCGGTCTGCCTAATCACGCCAAGACGCTCGAACTGCTTGATCTTGCGCTCGCCGAGCGCACCGATGACGAGTGGATTACTTTCGTGCTGTTCGAAATTGACGGGATTGACGATGTCGCCGCGCATCACGGTGTCTTGGGGAGCGATGAGCTTATTGCCGCGGTCGCCCGGCGTCTGAGGGAGGCGCTGCCGGAGGCTGCTATTTGCGGCCGGGTCGCCAGCGACAAATTCGCAATTACACTGACAGCGGGCCAGTATATCGACGTCGAGACCGGGATCAGGCAGGCGCTCGAGGAAATGACGCGGCCTTACTGGGTCGATACCGTGATAAGGCTCAGTGCTCATGCGGGCTTTGCGCAGGCACCACGTCATGCGACGACGCGCGGCGAACTCACACGCCGCGCCGACCTTGCCCTGCGTGCAGCCGCCAGGAGAGGCCCGGGGACCATCGTCGCCTATGATCTTTCAATCGACACCGTATCGACGGATCTGGAATTCATTCGCCACGAGCTTCCGCGCGCCATCAGCGCCAACGAGCTCGACGTGCACTATCAGCCGATCGTGTCGTCGCAGGGCGGGCGCATGGTGGGTGTCGAAGCCTTGCTGCGCTGGACTCATGCCACCCGGGGTGTCATTCCGCCGGCGACATTCATTCCGATCGCCGAGCAGATGGGATTGATGGACACGATCGGAGCTTTTGTTCTGCGCCGGGCCCTGCAGGATGCGAAGCGCTGGCCGGATGAACTTTATATCGCCGTCAACCTGTCGCCGTTGCAGGTGCGCGACCGAACCATCGCCGATCTCGTTCGATCCGAGTTGACGGAAAGCGCGGTCATGCCGTCCCGGCTGGTGCTGGAGATCACCGAAGGAGTCCTGATCGATAACCCGGATGAAATGATCACGCGCATCAAGGATCTGCACGCGCTCGGCGTGCGTGTGGCCCTTGACGACTTCGGTTCGGGCTACTCGAATCTGGGCTATCTGCAGCGCTTTCCACTCGACAAGCTCAAGATTGACAAGGCCTTTGTCGCTGCGCTCGGGCGTTCGGCAAATGGCGGCGTGATCATCCAGGCGATCGTCGCCCTCGGTCGGGCGCTGGGGCTTACCGTGCTGGTGGAGGGTGTTGAAACGGAGCACCAGCGCGTGCTGCTGCGCCTCGCAGGATGCGACGAAATGCAGGGCTTCCTCTTTGCCAGGCCCGCACCCGCGGCTGTGATCGACCAGCTCATCGCGCAGGCCAGGAAAGACAGCAAATTCGTTCCTGCCGCAGGCGAGGCGCTGACAGCCTGACCGTCACCTTATAGAGTCAGGTCCGTCACTTGCGCCTTGCCGGGCGCGCGAGCGGAGGCACTGAATGATCCCCAACGCGTGGACAGGCTTCGATTTCGGCCTCGGGCCGGATGTCGACATGCTGCGCAAGTCAGTGAACGGATTTGCGCAGGATCGGATTGCCCCGCGCGCCGACGCAATAGACCGGGACAACGTGTTTCCACGCGATCTCTGGCCGGAGATGGGCGCGCTTGGCCTGCATGGCATCACCGTCGAGGAGGAATTTGGCGGTTCA
>DATEKG010000110.1:0-7470 GCA_035277565.1 Pseudolabrys sp. | reverse complement strand
GACTGTTCATTGATCTCGTAGGATCGGATAAAAAACGGCACGCCCGTAATCGTCATGATGAAGGCCAGAGGCAGCAGAAAAAAAGCATGGCCGATAACGTCGATCGTATTACGCAGCCATTTCGGGAGCAGATTGTTCACGATGTCGATGCGAATGTGTTCGTTCTCGAGGAGGGTCCAAGGCGAGCACATCAGGAAAACTACGCTGAACAATACCCACTGGAGCTCAAGCCAGGAATTCGATGAAGTGTCGAACAGCTTGCGAACGGTGGCATTGACTGCCGAGACAATGACCGCGGCAAGTATGAGCCAGGCCAGCCGCTTGCCGAGCCAGGTATTCATCCGATCAATGACGCGTGTCAGCGGCAGCAATGCCGTAAGCAATGCGTCCAAGGCGCCCACTTGACGACTCCCCTCTACCGGCCCGATTTTATCGCCGGTTTTTTTATTGTCAGTCCCCGGCGCCCCAGGCCGGAAAGTTCCCAATACCTTCATCCGACGGCCCAATGCTGCCGTCAATGGCGAAGTTGGTCTATAGTGATTCGCCGTAACTACGTCGCGATATCCAGGCATTCGCTGCCCAAGGTCCGGAGCCTTTCGTAATGACCGACCGCTAAATAAACGGAGGGCAGCAGCTCCAGGACGCGTCACCGGCCGATTGCAGGATCGGCCAATCTAGCCGCCGGTCGTGCTCATATGGCGTGACAAGGCGGGCCTGCGGTGACGGCGGTCAATGAGAAAATCGTGACCTTTCGGTTTCCGGCCAATTGCTTCGTCGATGGCGGCGTTCAAGCGGTCATTGCTCTCGGAAGCCCGGAGCGGCCGGCGCAAGTCCGCCGCATCATTCTGCCCGAGACACATATAAAGAGTGCCTGTGCACGTAATGCGAACGCGATTGCACGATTCGCAGAAGTTATGCGTCAGCGGCGTGATGAAGCCGAGCCGTCCGCCGGTTTCTTTTACATGCACATACCGGGCGGGGCCGCCGGTGCGATAGTCGATATCGTCAAGGGTGAACTGTTCGGCAAGCCGCGCCCTTACGATTGATAAAGGCAGATACTGGTCGAGGCGGGACTCATCAACATCGCCAAGCGGCATAACCTCGATGACGGTGAAGTCCATCCCGCGACCGTGCGCCCATCGAACCAGATCGCCGATTTCATTTTCGTTGACGCCCTTAAGAGCAACCGCATTGATTTTGACCTGCAGGCCTGCCGCCTGCGCGGCGTCGATTCCCGCAATCACTTTTTCAAGTTCGCCCCAGCGCGTGATTGTTCGAAATTTTTCTGCATTGAGTGTGTCGAGCGAAACGTTGATGCGGGCAATACCGTTTGCCTTCAGCTCTGCTGCATATTTTTGCAGCTGGGAGCCGTTGGTTGTGAGCGTCAATTCCTTCAAGGACCCGTTCTCAAGATGACGGGAGAGCGAGGAAATCAGTGTCATGATGCCGCGTCGTACCAGCGGTTCGCCGCCGGTCAGACGAAGCTTGTTGACGCCCCTGGCAACGAACACGCTGCACAGCCGGTCGAGCTCTTCCAGTGTCAGCAGGTCGGCCTTCGGCAGGAACGTCATGTGCTCTGACATGCAATAGACGCATCGAAAGTCACAGCGGTCGGTGACCGAGACGCGCAAGTAAGTGATAGTGCGCTGGAACGGGTCGATCAGCGCGCCCGCCTTCGCCTTTGCGTTTTCTAATTCAACTGTCGCGTTAGTATCGGTCATTTCCATTTTCGCTCTCTCGGCGGCGCGCTGAAGCGTTCACATCCCGAGTTCATATAGGAATTGTCGCCGATCTTGACCATGGCGTCCAGCAACAGCCGGTATCGCCGCCGCTCGCAAAAAATCAGGGTCCCAGTGTTCCAGGCCGCTATTGCCGAACTGCGGGCGGCGTGGTCGGCCAGGGCGAGGCCGCTTGAGCAGGCGCAGCAGCGGTCGGTGCCGGCGCGGACGCTGTGGCTGGCCTCGGGCGCGCAGCTTGTTTCTTCGCAACCGGTTTTCTGGCTGGTTTCTTCGCCGGCTTCTGAGGCGGCGGGGCAGGGCTGAGTTCTACGACGACCGGATTTGGTTTGAGCCGCGGAGGTTCGCCGGTTTCCTGCATCGCATCGAGTTTTTCCGATTCAGGCAGATAACCATTGAGGCTGAAGGTGACGCTTGTCGCGGCATCAACGGGAAGCGCAAGCGAGCAGGGTGTGCGGCAGGTCTGGCCATTCGAGGCCTTTGCCTCTGCGCCGGGGGGCTCGGACTCGAAGCTTACGGTGTCCAGCGACGGTCCAGGCTTGAACGCATTCAAGTTCATCCAGTCCGGAGACGTCGAACATGCGGCGAGCACGAGGGCGCCGCCGATAACGGTAACTACTCGATACATCATATTAATCATCCCACCTCGAGCGGTTTCAGGCCGCTCGCCCAACGCAAGGATAGGGTTGCGCCCCTGGCGGTGCAACATATCGCGCCACGTTAACCTTACCACATTAGCCATGTTCTCGTACCAGCGCCCCTCATCCCGGAGATGAAACCGCGGCAACCGCCTCCGGAAGCTCCCTAAAATCGCTGATGACCCGATCCGGATTAAATTCCGCAACCGGACTCTCGCTATAGCCAAAATTGACTGCCACCACCGGAATGCCCGCTGCGCGGGCGGTCTGAATATCGGTCGCGGAATCTCCGACCATCACCGATTGGCGAAGTATTCCTCCTGCGGCTGTGACAGTGCGGCGTAAAATTTCCGGGTCCGGCTTCTGGATACCGAATGTGTCCTGTCCGCAGACCGCAGCGAAACGATCCGAGATTTTTAGTTCATCAAGGAGCCGAAACGATAGTCGCTCGAGTTTGTTTGTGCAAATTGCGAGTCGACAGCTGCGCGCTGCAAGTTCGTCGAGTGTATCTATGACCCCCGGGAATGGACGTGAGCGGTCCGCAATGTGTTCGGTATAGTGGGCGATAAAATCAGCGAAGAGGTTGTCGAGCCTTTCCGGTGACAGGCTAAGGTTCATGGCATGCATACCGCGCGAGATCATCGCCCTCGCGCCGCCGCCGACAAAATTACGCGCTGTATCGTAGGGTAGTGGAGCGAGACCTTCCCGGGCAAAGATCTCGTTCAACGTATCTACAAGGTCCGGCGCCGTGTCGACCAGGGTGCCGTCAAGGTCGAAAATAATAGTGTCTACGGACATACAGCAGTCGCTAGCCGCCGCCCGATATCGACGCAAGATTAAATTGTGGCTTTTCTGACGGGAAAATTTCGATTGTTCAGCGAAGATGTTCAAGGCTAGATAGATACCAGGTATGGTATCAGACCGGTCGACTGCCTTTAAATTGGCTGCCCAGCAAAAATGAACTCCGATGCCTATAAACGCGCGGCTGCCGCACGCGCGGTCGAGTTTGTGAAGCCAGGAATGCGGATTGGTCTCGGTACGGGATCGACTGCTAAACATTTCGTCGAATTGCTCGGCGAACGGGTCCACTCCGGTCTCGATATTATTGCAGTGCCAACATCAGAGGCCACCTCTGCCGACGCCAGACGATGTGGCATCGCTCTTACGACCTTGGACGACACTCCCGAACTTGACCTGACGGTGGACGGCGCCGACGAAATTGGACCAAACCTGGATTTGATAAAAGGCGGCGGCGGTGCGTTGCTGCGCGAGAAGATTGTCGCAGCTGCATCGGCGCGGATGATCGTCATTGCGGACTATAGCAAGTGCGTCAAAACCCTTGGCCAATTTCCACTGCCGATTGAGGTTGTGTCCTTCGGATTAGGCGCAACGCAACGCGCGGTGAATGAAGCCATAAAAGCGATCCAGCGGCCTGGCCCGTTGACACTCAGGTTGGACAGGGACCGCCATCCTTTCGTCACGGACGGTGGTCACTGGATTCTGGACGCCGCCCTTGGGCGGATTGACGATCCCGCCGCTTTGGCGCATTCGCTATGCGAGGTCCCCGGAGTCGTTGAGCACGGTCTTTTCGTCAGTCTTGCCCAGTTGGCCATAATCGGGGGGCCCGACGGAGTGAAAACTACCGAACGATCTTGATGCCTCGAGCCATATGGAGTTTTAGTATGAGCGTCGCAAAAGCCATTCGGCGCGCCACCCGTTTGGCGGCACTCGGTGCAGCCCTCGTTGTAGCCGCTCCGGCTGTCCAGGCGCAGCAGCCGTCGGCGGCCGCAATGGCGACCGCCAGGGAGCTGATCACCACGACCGGGGCCACAACACTCTTTAATCCGCTGATTGCCGGTGTCGTTGAGCAGGCAAAATTGTTATTTCTTCAACAGAATCCCGGTCTGTCCAAGGATCTCAACGAAGTCGCCGCGCAAATCCGCACGGACTTGCAACCACGGTTTGGCGAATTGACGGACGAGGTCGCGCGTCTGTACGCACAGAATTTCACTGAGCAGGAACTTAAGGACGTTGTTGCATTCTACAAAACACCGGCGGGAAAAAAGCTGTTGATGCAACAGCCGAAGATTATCGATTCAAGTATGAAATTCGCGCAGGAATGGGCCAACAAACTTTCCGATCAGGTCATTGCAAGAATGCGCGAGGAGCTGAAGAAGCGTGGCCATCAGCTTTGAACGGCGGCCATGGCCATCGCGTTCACTTAGTGGCGCCGTCTGATGGCGGGCCACGGCGTCGACTTATTCGTCATTGGTGCGGGATCCGGCGGTGTACGCGCTGCGCGCGTCGCGGCAAGCTATGGCGCGCGCGTAATGATCGCCGAAGAGTTTCGAGTTGGCGGCACATGCGTCATTCGCGGCTGCGTTCCGAAGAAGCTTCTGGTCTATGCCTCGCGGTTTGCGGACGAGTTTGAGGATGCCGCGGGCTACGGATGGTCCGTGCCACAACCGACTTTCAATTGGTCGACGCTGATCGCCAACAAGGACAGAGAAATTGCACGGCTGGAAGCCGCCTACACAAACACCTTGGAACGCTACAATGTTGCGCTCGTCAAGACTCGAGCGACGGTTGAAGATGCCCATGCGGTAAGACTTGCGACCGGCGAAAAAATTCGTGCCAGGACGATTTTGATTTCCACCGGCGCCTGGCCCTATCTCGGACCCAAAATTCCAGGCATTGGGCACGTAATTTCGTCGAATGAGGCATTTCATCTCAAGGAATTGCCCAAGCGAATTGTGATACAGGGGGGCGGCTATATTGCGGTCGAATTTGCCTGTATTTTTTCCGGTCTCGGTAGCGAAGTGACGCTTGTTTATCGCGGAGAAAATATCCTGCGCGGCTTCGATGACGACATACGCGAACATCTACGCGACGAAATGCGTCGCCGCGGGATCACGGTGACTTGCGGGCATACGGTGACAGCCGTCGAAAAATCAGGTGGTGAGCTCGCTGTTCAACTTTCCAACAACCAGAAAGTTGGGGCCGACCAGGCAATGTTCGCGATTGGCCGCCGACCAAATGTCATGGGACTCGGGATCGAACCGTTGAATGTCAAAATCCACGAACACGGCGGAATTGACGTCGACGCCTATTCACGGACTTCGGTCCCAAGCATCTACGCTGTCGGAGACGTCACGAACCGCGTCAATCTCACTCCGGTAGCAATACGTGAGGGGCACGCATTTGCGGACACCGTTTTCGGCGGCAAGGATACGCCGGTTGATCATACAAATGTCCCGACTGCAGTCTTCTCCGAACCGGAAGTCGGTGTCATTGGCCTGACCGAAACGCAAGCGCGCGAAAGGCTCGTCAAACTCGACGTGTACAAGACGACATTCCGTCCGATGAAGGCGACCTTGTCCGGCCGGGATACACGTTCATTCATGAAACTGCTGGTCGACGGTGCGACAGACCGTATTGTCGGCTGCCACCTGGCCGGGCCCGATGCGGGCGAATTGATTCAGCTTGTGGGCATTGCCGTGAAAATGGGGGCAACCAAGGCCGATTTTGACGCAACCATGGCGGTGCATCCGACGGCGGCGGAGGAATTGGTCACCATGCGCGAAAAGGCCGTGACCTACCATGGCGGAATAGCGCTTAGCTAACCCAATTCGTCGGAAAAACTGGCCTCCAAAGGCCTCCGTCGTGTATAACGCCGGTCAATCCTGGAGTAACGCGTAAATGGCCGACCGTTGGGCGCCGGATAGTTGGCGCAAGAAGCCGATTGAGCAGGTGCCGGACTATCCGGACCGGCAGGCTTTGGCTGATGTCGAAAAACAGCTGTCGACCTTTCCCCCGCTGGTTTTCGCGGGCGAGGCACGCAATCTGAAACGACAGCTGGCGCGGGTTGCCAATGGTCAGGCCTTCCTGCTGCAGGGCGGCGACTGTGCCGAGAGCTTCGCCGAGCACGGCGCCAACAATATTCGTGATTTCTTTCGCATGTTTCTGCAAATGGCGGTGGTGTTGACCTATGCAGCGGCATCTCCCGTGGTCAAGGTTGGACGGATTGCCGGCCAATTTGCCAAGCCGCGTTCCTCGCCCGTCGAAAAGCGCGATGGCAAGGAATTGCCAAGTTACCGCGGCGACATCATCAATGACTATGCGTTCAACGAACACGCGCGGCGTCCGGATCCACGCCGGCAGATCGAAGCCTATCGGCAGTCGGCAGCCACGCTCAACCTGCTGCGCGCCTTTGCGCAAGGCGGCTACGCCAACCTCGCAAGTGTGCGGCAATGGATGCTCGGTTTTGTAAAGGACAGTCCGCAGTCGCGGCGCTATGTGGAGCTGGCCGACCGCATTTCCGAGGCACTTGGATTCATGCAGGCTTGCGGGCTCGACCTTGAGAGCCATCCGGAACTGCGGACAACCGACTTTTACACAAGCCATGAGGCATTGCTTCTTGGCTTCGAGGAAGCGCTGACGCGCATCGATTCTACGACAGGCGATTGGTACGCCACGTCTGGCCACATGCTTTGGGTCGGCGACCGCACGCGCCAACACGATCATGCGCATGTCGAATACGCACGCGGGATCAAGAACCCGATCGGCCTCAAGTGCGGCCCTTCGCTGAAGGCCGATGATCTTCTGCGGCTCATCGATATTCTCAACCCTGACAATGAAGCAGGCCGCTTGACGCTGATCGGGCGGTTTGGTGCCGAAAAAGTCGGCGATCACCTGACGCCTTTGGTGCGTGCGGTGAAGCGCGAAGGCAAAGTCGTGCTCTGGTCATGCGATCCGATGCATGGAAATACGATCACTTCGGCTACCGGATACAAGACCCGCCCCTTTGATCTCATCCTCAAGGAGGTCCGCGGCTTTTTTGAAGTGCATCAGGCGGAAGGTACATATGCCGGCGGCGTGCATTTGGAAATGACAGGGCAAAATGTCACGGAATGCACCGGCGGTGCGCGCGCCATCACCGATGCCGATCTCAATGATCGCTACCACACCGTCTGCGATCCGCGTCTTAACGCCGAACAGGCGATTGACCTGGCGTTCCTGCTGGCTGAGCTCTTGAAGAAAGAGCGCACAGCCGAGAAAAAATCCGTTTCGGCGGCGGCTGGCTTGTAAAACTGCCG
>DATEKG010000109.1:0-4678 GCA_035277565.1 Pseudolabrys sp. | reverse complement strand
CAGAACTGCTGATCCATGAACTTCTTGTATTCGTCCGAGGCGTAGACCTTGGCGAGCGCATCCGACAGCTTCTTCACGATCTCCGGCGGCGTCCCCGAGCGGACGACGATGGCGCGGAATTGCGGCAGCGCGACCTTGAATCCGAGCTCATAGGAAGCCGGAACATCCTTGAATCGGTCGAGACGCTTTTCTCCGAAGAGAAGGATCGGCCGCATCTGCTTGCTGTTCAGAAATTGCCCAACATCACCTGCCTGCTCATAGAGGGCGTCGGCATGGTCGCCGAGAATTGAAACATAGCGCTCGCTCGGTTTCGAGAACGGGACCTGCGTCACCTTGATGCCGCCATGATCGAGGACCGTCAGCGAGAAATCGTCGACGCTGCCAAACCCAAGTGTGGCGACTTTCAATTTATTCGGATTGGCCTTGGCTTCCTTCGCGAAATCGTCCCAGTTCTTGAACCGGCTGTCCTGCTTCACGAATATAAACGACGGCACTTTCATCATGACCGCGACGGGCGTGATGTCGTTCATCGTCCAGCGCGGGCTCTTTCCTGCAAGCAATGCATGGCTGTCAGCGATGTAGATCGCCATCGAATAGCCGTCCGCCGGCGCGGCAAGCAATTTCGCCATGCCGGTTGCACCGGTGCCGCCGGGGACGTTCACGACCGGAATGCCCTGGCCGAGCATCGGCTCCATCAATTTGCTGACGAGACGCGCGAGTTGATCTGCGCCGCCGCCGGGGCCCCACGGCACTATCAACTCGATCGGACGTTCCGGATAACCGGCTGCTGCGGCTGTGCCGGCGAAAGGCGCAGCGGCAAATATCGTTGCCGCCAGCGCCAACAGGCTGCGCGTGGTCAAACGCATAACTCGATCCTCCCTGCCAGGCGGCCGCCTGATTGTTTCGCCCCCGGCGCGGCCGTGTTCTGCAGAGGCGCTGATCCGACTTTTTGTCCGCCGGTTTCTCCGCCGGGCGGGACGCTCGACGAATTCTCGTACTTTGAGACTGCTATTCTCAGTACGATAACAGATGCGCAATCACTCGCAACGGAGAATTCGAGCCGTTTTGTCCCGCTGTTTGAGAATGCAATTCCAGCGGCCGATGTCCCTGTAGGGGATTTGGTTCATCGCAAGAGCGCAGGCCATCGATCACACAAGGATCGAGGGGGACGACGATTGCGAGCCGCGGTTATCGTTTCTCGATCGGAACATAGTCGCGCGCATCGGGGCCGCTGTAGAGGGTCAGCGGACGCAAGAGGATGTTGTTTTCAAGTTGCTCCAGCACCTGCACGACCCAGCCGGGCACGCGGCCGATCGCAAAGATCGGCACGAACAGATCACGCTTGATCCCGAGCAGGTGGTAAACGACCCCGGAATAGAAATCGACATTGACGTTCACGCCATGACGCGCATAAGGCGCCATCGCTGCAACCACCGCCTGCAGGATCTCGAACCATTTCGGCTGCCCCATTTCCCTGGAAAGCCGCTCGACGCCCGCGCGCATATGGCGCGCGCGTGGGTCCTCGGCGCGGTAGACGCGATGCCCGAAGCCGGTGACCGGAACGCCCGCCCCGCGTTTTTCCTTCACATAGCTCGCCGCGCGCGACGGTTCGCCGATTTCCTCGGCCATCTTCATGACGTCCTCGGCAGCGCCGCCATGTGCCGGGCCGGATAGCGCAGCGATCGCCGCAACTATGGCGGCATGCAAATTGGCCTCGGTCCCGATGACCACGCGCGCCGCAAAAGACGAGGCATTTGATCCGTGCTCGGCATGCAACACAAGATCGCGATCAATGAGCTGCGCGGCGTCGGTACTCGGTTTCTTACCCGTCAGCATCCACAACAGATTGGCAGCATGGCCAAGGGCTGAATCGGCGGCGACCGGCTCCTGTCCATCGCGAATTCGCGAATGCGCCGCTACGATCATCGGCACCTGCGAAGTCAGGCGTACCGCCTTTCGTAATGTCGCTTCGCGCGAATTATCGGCGGTTTCCGGATCGAATGCGGAAAGCGCCGAGGTTGCCGTCCGCAATACGTCCATGGGATGCGCGGCCCTGGTGGTGCGAATGATGTCCAGAACCGCATCCGGCAACTTGCGCGCCGATTTGAGCTCCGCATCAAACGCCTCAAGCGCCCGCGCGTCCGGCAGTTCGCCGTGAAGGAGCAGCCATGCGGTCTCTTCGAAGCTCGAGTGGTCGGCCAGATCATGAATCGAATAGCCGCGATATCGCAGTTCGCCGGCCTTTCCATCGATGAATGTGCAAGGCGAACGATCGAAATAGACCCCCCTGAGGCCACGTTGAATCTTGATCGCTTCGGCTGTTTCAGTCATTGATGGCCTGTTCTGCGCGACTTTCTCACGCGGTGAGAAGCATGACTTTGCTCGATCGCTTGTTTGATAACGCACGGCGGCGCAATCGCAAAATTGTCCTGCCGGAAGGCGAAGACGTGCGCGTCCTCGCAGCGGCCGAGCGGCTGAAAGCAGAACAGTTCGCGGTACCGATTGTTCTCGGTGTACCCGAAGCAATTCATGCCCTGGCGGACGAGCAGAAAATCTCACTGGCCGGAGTCGAGGTCGTCAACCCGGTTGCGGATTTGCGCCTGGCGAAATACGCCGAAAAAATTGCGCAACTGAGGGAGACGATGACGCCGGCCATGGCAAAGCGTCTCGTGAGCAAGGCGCTTTATTTCGGCGGCATGATGGTCCGGGAGAGTGACGCGCACGCCATGGTAGCAGGCTGCGCCAATCCGACGCGCCGCGTCATTGAAGCCGGCCTGATGACGGTCGGCCTCGCGGAAGGCATCACATTGCCGTCGAGCTACTTCCTGATGATCGTGCCGGATTACCTGAACAGTGGTCCCAAACCCTTCATATTCGCGGACTGTGCCGTCAATGCCGATCCATCCGCGACCGAGCTCGCAGATATTGCGATTGCCTCAGCGCGCAGCGCGCAAGCGCTTCTCAACGAGACCCCGCGGGTCGCCCTGCTCTCATTCTCCACGAAAGGCAGCGCACAGCACGTCCGCATCGACAAGGTGCGCGCAGCCCTGGAAATCGCGCGCAAGCGCGACCCCAATCTTGCAATCGACGGCGAACTGCAAGGCGATGCCGCGCTCGTACCGGCCGTGGCGCAAAAGAAACTCCGGGATCAAGGTGCGGTCGCCGGGCGGGCCAATGTGCTCGTCTTTCCTGACCTCGATGCCGGCAACATCGCGTACAAGCTCACGCAATGGCTCGGCGGCGCGCAGGCGATCGGCCCCTTTCTTCAAGGCTTCGCGAAGCCGATCAGCGACCTTTCGCGCGGGGCAAGCGTGGAGGACGTTGTCACGACCTGCGCGATAGTCGCGGCCGGAAGCTGAATTCCCGAACTTCACTCACTTCTCAAGATCATCATCCGAGAGAACGCGCAGCGCCGCTCCCTCGACATCGCTATACTGGCCGCTCTTGAGTGCCCAGAGGAAGGCAAACAAACCGGTGAGGCCAAGCCCCAAGGCCATTGGCACAAGATAAACAAGAACATTCATGACTTTGCTCCGCGCGCCCGCAACGCATTGAGCGTGACCAGCATCGATGATCCCGACATCGCCAATGCAGCAATCAGCGGCGTCACTGCACCGGCGATGGCGACCGGGACCGCTATCGCGTTATAGACCGCCGCAAGCCAAAGGTTTTCTGTCATCAGGCTGCGCGCGCGGCGCGACACTGAGACGGCATCCAGAACGGGCTTGAGGCGATCACCGAGGAATACGGCATCCGCCTGGGCCTGTGCGATGTCAGCTGCGCTGATAGGCGATAGCGAGACATGCGCGGCGGCGAGCGACGGCGCGTCGTTAAGGCCGTCGCCAACCATCAGGACACGACGACCTTGAGTCCTGAGCGCCTCAATGCAGGCAATTTTTTCCGCGGGCTTCAGGTTGCCTTGCCAATGCTTAATTCCCAGCGCCCGCGCAACCGGTGCAACAGCTTCATTGCGGTCGCCTGACAGAATACGCAGGTCGAGACCATGGGCCCTTAATGCCTTGACGATCGCAGCTGCGTCGGGCCGCAGCGTCTGACTGATCACGATCTCGATCTTTTTCGATCCGTGAGAGAAGTAAATTCTCGAGCCGGCGTCCTCGGAATGCGTGGACGCAGCAACGCCGCAGAACTCGGCATTGCCGAGCCGCACCTCGAGCCCGTCGATCCTGGCGCGAACACCCTGGGCGGGCTCTTCAACCACATCCGCGAGCGGCTCGCGCACAAGCGTTTCCCGCGCCAAAGCCCGCGCCAGGGGATGACTGCTCGACAGTGCCAGCCGCGCGGCTTTTTGCAGCAGAGCAGAATCGAGCGCTCTCGCATTCGAAACGCGCGGTTCCGGCAGCGTGAGCGTCCCCGTCTTGTCAAATATGACGGTGTCGACCTCTGCGAGACGCTCGATCGTGTCGCCGCTATTCAGGATGATGTTGGCCTGGAACAGTGTTCCGGAGGCCACGACCTGCACCGCGGGAATCGCCAGTGCCAGCGCGCACGGGCATGTGATGATCAGCACCGCGATCGTGACCACCAGGGCATCGTGCAAGCCCGCGCCTGCAATCAGCCAGCCGGTGAATGTCAGCGCGGCAGTCGCGTGCACGACCGGGGCATAGATACGCGAGGCGCGATCGGCAAGGCGCATCGTGCGCGACCTGCCGCTTGACGC
>DATEKG010000108.1:0-7593 GCA_035277565.1 Pseudolabrys sp. | reverse complement strand
ACCTGCGCAAAGCCAAGGAACGCAGCATCCCCGCGCTCTACAGCCGGCTCGGTTTGGCTCTCGAAACGTTTCAGCCCAGCGAATTCCGCAACTACTTTCGTGAGGCCGGATATGCTCCAACCTGATGGGATTCTGCTCTAGTCGCGGCGGAACACGATGCTGGCAATCCAGCCGATGCTAAGGGCCATCAGCGCGGTCACCATTCCGTACAGCAGCCCGTTGTCGCGCGCCGCGTCCGCCACATATTGCTCAAATCCGGTCTTGATGACCTCGAGCGCCGTATCCGTCCGGGCGACGAGGTTGCCGGCTGAAAATAATTCCACCTCGATCTCATAATTCCCGGTCGGCACAGCGGCCGGCATCGGAATCGCTGCGCGGAATACGGTGGGGGTTAGAAACGTGACGGCGGTCGCGGATTCGCGATAGAGGCCCTGTTGCTTTTGCAGCCGCACGAAAGCGCGCCGGAACGGGTCATCACGCACCGTATCCGCAAGATCGGGGCCGATCCGCTGCGGCAGCAAAAAATAGTCGAGACCGACCTGCAGGCGCCGCAGCGTTTCCTGATTGGCAACATCATTGACAGGGCGGTTGCTCAGTACCGCAAGATACGAGGGCACCCGGACAAATTCGCGGGAGTCGACATTCACCCAGATGCCGAGCATGCGTTGCTTGCGCCGCGTCCGTAAGGTCAGGCGCGGCCCTGCCACGGTCACCACAAGATCATAGGGTGGGCGAAGCGCGCCGGTCGCTGTGTTCGGCTCGATCGTCCCGAACAGGACGATGTCCTCGCCGACGAAATTCGATGTGATCGCGATGCGGTGGTTCGACAGCGACACAACCAGCCTTTCGGCGGATGCGGGCGCTGCGCCAAGTGCCGAAATCAAGAGTGCGAATGCCGCGACGAGGAACCGCATCATCCTGTCCTGAGATAACGAAGCGAATAAAGATCGTCCGGCCGAACAACAAGCTCGTATGCGAAACGCATACCGACCGCAAAAACCAGGAGCCCAAGCAGGAGACGCAGGCGTTCACCGCGCATCTTTTGTCCGGTCCGCGCTCCGAACTGCGCACCGATGACCCCTCCAATCATCAGGATCAAGGCAAGCACCGCGTCGACCTGATGGTTCGTGGCGGCATGCATTACGGTGGCGGAAGCCATCGTGATCAGGGTCAGCACCATCGATGTGCCGATGACGGTCGCGGTCGGCACCCGCAGAAAATAGATCAGCATCGGCACGAGGAGAAACCCGCCGCCGATGCCCATGATCGCGCCGACAAATCCGATGGCAAAGCCGATTATCCAGACGGGAATCGCCGACACGTAGATTTTCGATCGCTTGAACCGCAGTTTGAACGGCAATCCATGCAGCCAGGTGTGGCTGCCCGGCCGGCGCAGCGTTGCCGGCATGCCGCGACGCGTGCGCATAACCGCTCGCACGCTCTCATAGATCATCATGCCGCCGACAATCGTCAGCAGTGTGACGTATGACAAGCCGATGACGAGATCGAGCTGATCGAGTGCACGCAGTTCAGTGAACAGCCAGACTCCGGTTGCGGTGCCGACAATGCCCGCACTGAGCAGCATCATCGCCAGCGCGACATCGAGAGCGCGTTTCCGCCAATAGTTGATGGCCCCGGTGAAAGAGGAAGCCGCGATATGGCTCGATACGGTGGCAACCGCGACAGCGGGTGAAATGCCGATGAAAATGAGGAGCGGCGTCATGAGAAAACCGCCGCCGATTCCGAACAGGCCGGAGATATAACCGACGGCAAGCCCCATTCCGAGCACGAGGAACACGTTTACGGGTAGATCGGCGATGGGGAGGTAGATCTGCACGCGCTTCGTCCAACGGTTCAGGCCGACGCTCAGACTGCCAGCATCGCGAATTTAACCGATGAATCGCCGGAAGATGAAGGCTATGGAAGGCGGCCCAGGGCCGTTCACAGCTTTCCTGAATTGAGAGCGCTGATGGAGAGGGGTGCGGCTGCGCGCGGCTTTTCCAGCGATGTCGCGCGGTCCCAGCCGTCCGGCGGGCTCGGAACGGTAATGGCCGCCGGCGGCTGTGTTTCCGGAGTGAAGTTCTTGACGGCCTGTTGGGCTGCGGCCAGCGCCTGGGCGTCAAGGTGGGCGGCGACCTCGTCGCGCTTGCGGGCAGCCTCCCGGTCGCCCTGGGCGGCAGCAAGCGCGAACCACTTATAGGATTCTGCGATGTTTCTCTGCGTGCCCAGGCCGCGCGCTTGTAGCACCCCGAGATTGTACTGGCTGTCTGCAACCCCGAGTTCCGCCGCCTTGCGGAACCACTGTGCCGCGTTGATGTAATCCGGTTTGCCGTCGACGCCTTCGGCGTAAAGCACCGCAAGATTATGCATGGCCTTGGCGTGGCCCTTTGCGGCGGCTGCGATATAGAGCCGTTGCGCCGCCATCAGGTCCTTTTTCACTCCTTGCCCTTTTTCGAGCATGCTTGCGTAGCGGAACTGCGCGGGTGCCAGGCCCTTCCGTGCCGCGCGCTCAAACCAGCGGGCGGCTTCCTCAAGATTTGCCGGAGCGCCGCGCGCCTCGACGAACCGTAAGGCGATCTCATAAGCCGCACCCGCATCCCCGGCGAGCGCGGCGCTGCGAAGTTGCGGTCCGGCAATGCCGGCCGGCAGATTGTCGGGCGTTGCTGCCTGCTGCGGCGGCTCGGTTTGACGCTTCGAAGCTGCGGGTGTGCGCGTCACGGATCCGGTGACATCGCTGGAAGCGGCACCCGGCGGCGTCAAATTCAAGGCAGGAGGTGCAACAAGCGAATTCTGCGGCACCTGGTTCAAGACGGGCGCCGCGGAGCCGGATGCCGGCGGCGCGGCGGGAATCGGCGCAGGTGTGAGGCTTGGAAGAACCGACGGCGTCAGAAGGCTCGGCGTTGCATCACTGTCAGGTTGTGTCGATGTGACGCCCCCGGTGGACTCCGACTGCTCGTCGGGACCGTCCTCCGCCGTATTGACAGCGGCGGGGATCGAAAGCTCGGTCGTCTCGTTGTCAGAACCCGAGATTGTTGCGACCTTCGTGTTCTTTGGCTCGAAAATGCTGAAGTCAAAAACATGGCTCGCGTAATGGATCGATCCGGCAACAATGGCGACGACGCTTGCAGCCAGGACCAATGGCTTGAGCCGCAATCCCTTTGCATGCGACGCCTGAGCTGGAGTGACGGGCGCGCGAACGGTTTCCGCTCGACGCGGCCGGGCCCGTGAATCCTGGCTGGCGGCCTGAGCGGCGCGCCGGGCTGCCGCAATGAAATTCGATTTGTTGGCGGACGGCGCTGCATTCACGCGCGCGCCGCCAAGCGCCGCTTCCGAAGCTGCGATCCGGCTGCTCGCGGACTCGATGGGGCGAGGCGGACCCGATCCGGGCTCCAACGGCTCGTCCGTACTGGCGGCTGTTGTCTGGGCAACAGGCCAGATCTGGTTGGCCGTTGCCGTCGTCGAGGGCGTCAGCAGCGCAACGGTTGCCCGCAATGCTTCATCCAGGGGCGCTTCGGATATCGGCGCGTGCGGCGTCTCGTCGACCGGGACTGGTTGTTCCGAAAGCTTGCCTGTCGACGCGGACACCGGCTGCGGCTCGTTTGCCAGTTCGGCAGGCCGCGCGTGACCGCCACGAGTGTCCTTTTCAATCGTGGAGAGGCGGTCGGTGAGACCACCGAGCTGGCCCTGCATCGCCGCAAGAGAGTCTTGCGTCTGCGCGATATCGGCGCGGAGCGAGCTGACATCCGGATGTTCAGAACGAAGCGGTGAAGACCCCTTGCTGCGCAGGTCTTCAATGGCCACCAGCAGATCCGTCAGGCCGCGCTCGATCCCGTCGAGTTGACCAAGGCGAGACTCGGAAGCGTCGAGCCGGCTCATGAGCTTGACGATGCGGTCCTCGAGCTGGTTGATCGCCACCTGGTTGCTGGGCGATTTCGGCAGCAGTTCGATTTTATCGAACAGCGACCGCATCAGCGCTTCCAGCCGTGATGGCACGGCAGTTTCGGCCTGAGCCCGTTCCGACAGGGCGCGGGTGAGAACCTCGATGCGCTCCTGCAGATTGCCGGGGATCCCGCTGGCGCCCGAACCGGCGGCCAGCCGATCGACCTTGTCAGCCAGCGTGCGCACCTGCGTCGCGAGACAGTCGACCGCCTCACCCGAGGCGATGTGCGCCGACATTTCGCGCAAGGCGGCGACTGAGCGATCAAGCTGCTGCAGTGTCGCGGGATCCCGGTCGGCTACAATAAGATCGAGCCTGCGTCCGAGGTCGGCGATTGCCTCGTTATATCCGAGAAGATTTTCCGCAGGCATCAGGGTCTGCAACATGTCGCGAACATCGCCGAGAGTCTGCTCGATACCTTCAAGGTCACTGCGGTCGCCATTGGATTGGTGAGTATCCGCGATTCGCTGCGACAATTGCCGCACCTGCGTTTCGATCGATTCAATTGCCTGGCGCGGCATTGCCTCATTGATGGTTCGACCGATTGCGCCCAGTTCCGTGCGCAGCGCCTCAATCGCCGTCTCGATCACCGGCCGCCTGAAGGCTTCCAATTCTTCGGAAATGCGACGCAGCTGAGCATCTAATCCTGCAATATGCTGCTCGGGCATCGGGGCTGGCGCCGGCTGGGCCTTGGCTGCATCGGGTAGAGCCCCTTCACTATTATCGTATATGTAGCCGCCATTGAGTGCTCGTTTGCGCAGCGAGACCTCGGCGATTGCGCGATCCAGATTTGGTGGCAGCTGTGCAGTGAAGACGGAAGTCGAATCCGGCAAGCGCGCTGTGATTTCCCGCAGGCGATATTCAAGCCGGTCGATCGCGTCGGTAAACGTATCAGCGTGAGGCCGTTCCTGCCTTGCGTAGGGAGCCGGCCCGATTCGTGCGGCCTGCTCGAAACGCCGGCCCATATCGTCGAGGCGCGAATGAAGCCTCGAATATTCGTCCGTCCGGCTGTCGTGCCGTGCCCGCGACGGCGAGGACCTGATGCCTTGCTCCGCGGCGCGTTGCAGAATGGCCGTGTTGAGCCAATCGGCCAGCGGTAATCCCGCCCGTCGTGCGGCTTCCTGGGCGGTCTCCCGAGCATCTGCCCGGATATCCTTGACGCTCCACGGAAGCCCAAGTTTCATTCTCGCACCCGCATCAGAGGTGGAGTTGCTGAGAGCCGTGTCGGCTCTCGTGGAACCGGGTCGCATTAACGAGGGGTTGAAGCGAATACCGGTCCGTCGTCCACACACCGACTTTTTGCCGGTTGCGGTAAACAAGCCGTTAACGTTTTGTGCGCCTGCCACATTTCGGATTGCCATGCGGGCCGGCCACCAAAAAGCTCTGTTTGCGCCCCAATGTTCGCACACATCCGAACAGTAAGATTTTCTGGGCGGAACACCTGAATGCCACCGTTCCCGGAGGTTGCACGATTAAAATTCACCCGAGTCGATAGGGGCTCCGAGCGGGCCGAGAAGTGGGGCGGATATGGACAAGGTGTACCGTGCGCGCGTTTGCGCCGGGCCGGGGCAAGCCGGGGACGATGTTGAGACTTTGGCAGCGGTCAACGGATTTACCGCCGGGGAGCTGGCCCGTGAGGCCGGCATAACGATCAGGGCGCTGCGTTTTTACCAAAGCAAGGGGTTGCTCGCGCAAGGGCGCGAAGGCAGCGGCCGCGTGTTCAACCAGGAAGACCGCGACAGCATTGCATTTATTCTGCGTGGCAAACGGCTCGGTTTCACTTTGGCGGAAATTCGCGAGATGTTGCTTGCCCGCGCCCGCGGGGTTGCCGGCCCTCTGCCGATAAGTCGCAAGAAATGCGTCGAGCAGATCGCGATGCTGGAAAAGCAATTGCGGGATATCGACCTGGCGCTGGATGAGCTGCGCCAGATTTGTCAGGAGATGGACGTGCCGGTCGACTTGTCGGTCGACCTGCCGCCTGCCAGCGCGTCCGGCGCGCGGTAGCGGTGCGTTTGCAGGCGCTCCTTAACCCGGGTGTAAACCCGCCCAGCCATAATTTGAACCGATGCGGGGCATATTCGCCGCCGGCCGGCCTGCTTTGCTCGAGCCGGCACTGACGGCGAAAAAATTCGCTTTGTCTTTTGTTAACATTTCGCGGCGGCTGGCCGGGAGAAGATCATGCCGACCTATAAGGCTCCAGTGGATGACGCCCTGTTCCTGCTCAACGACGTCTTCCATCTCGACAAATACGGCAACTTGCCCGGATTTTCCGATGCTTCGCCGGATGTGGTCGAGGCTGTCCTGCGCGAGGCGGCGAAATTCAGCGAAGAGGCTTTGACGCCGCTTAACCGTGTTGGTGACAAGGAAGGCTGCCGGCGCGCCGCGGACGGCAGTGTGACCACACCGGGCGGCTTCAAGGAAGCATATCGGCAGATCATCGATGGCGGCTGGATCGGAATTTCCGTGCCCGCCGAATTCGGCGGGCAAGGCCTGCCCACGACGCTGACGCAAATCGTCAACGAGTTTTTCTGTTCGGCGAACATGGCATTCGCCATGTATCCGGGCCTCACGCAAGGTGCGATCGCGGCGCTGCTGATGCATGCGTCGGATGTGCTCAAGACGAAGTATCTGCCGAAGATGGTACAAGGGGTGTGGACCGGAACGATGAACCTGACGGAACCGCATTGCGGCACCGATCTCGGATTGCTTCGCACCAAGGCGGTGAAACAGGCGGACGGCAGCTACAAGATCTCGGGCACCAAGATTTTCATCTCGGCCGGCGAACACGACCTATCCGAAAACATCATTCATCTTGTCCTTGCCCGCATCGAAGGAGCACCAGCCGGCACCAAGGGCATTTCGCTCTTCGTCGCGCCCAAGTTCATGGTCAATGACGACGGCTCGCTCGGAGCCCGCAACGCGGTGACGTGCGGCTCCATCGAGGAAAAGATGGGAATCCACGGCAACGCAACTTGCGTCATGAATTACGACGGCGCCACGGGCTGGTTGGTCGGCGAGGAAAATCGCGGATTGAATGCCATGTTCACGATGATGAACGAAGCGCGGCTTGGCGTCGGCGTGCAGGGGCTGGCACTTTCCGAAGTGGCATATCAGAACGCGGCGATCTATGCGAAGGAAAGGCTACAGGGACGCGCGATCTCGGGCGCGAAATATCCGGACAAGCCCGCCGACCCGATCATTGTGCATCCCGACGTCCGCCGCACGCTCATGAGCATTCGGGCTTTTAACGAGGCGGCGCGCGCGCTCGTCATGTGGACTGCCCTGAAAAGCGACGTTGCTCATCGCTCCGATGATGAAAAGGAGCGCAAGAGCGCCGACGATCATATGGGGCTGCTTACGCCGGTCATCAAAGGCGTTCTGACGGATGGCGGATTTGCCAATGCGGTGATGGCGCAACAGATGTTCGGCGGACACGGATATATTGCCGAACACGGCATGGAGCAGTTCGTTCGCGATGCGCGGATCGCGCAGATCTACGAGGGCGCCAATGGTATTCAGGCGCTCGACCTCGTTGGACGCAAGCTCGGCAAGGACGGCGGCAGCGCCATCATGGCCTTCTTCAATGAGGTGGCGGCCTATCTGAAGGATCGCGCAAACGACGACGCGATGAACGTCTATCTCAAACCTCTGGGTGC
>DATEKG010000107.1:0-2350 GCA_035277565.1 Pseudolabrys sp. | reverse complement strand
TCGGTCGAGCCCACCATGTCACAGAAGACGACAGTCAGGTTCCGCCGCTCGGCTTTGACGCCGCTTGAGCCGGAAAATGACCGCTCCTGACTCGACAACTGCGCCACGATCGCCCCTTTCGCGAGTTGTCAGACAAATGCTCGTAATCCGCTCCTTTATATCACTTTTTGGCAATCATCTTGCGTTTTCTGACAGCGTTCAGGCATTAGCGATAATTACGCCGCTTGCTATTTAGGCAATATATTCTCGCATCGGCTCGTTCGCGCTATGGGTGTCCGAGGTCGTCGCCGTCTAGTTTCGGTTGGCAATGCACGATATTCTATTCTGGGTCTTGCTGCCCTATGACGCACTGATCTTCCTCCCTTATTTCTGGGTAAAGGTGGCTCTCGGCATTGTCGCGGGCTTGTTCATTCCGCACAGAATTATTGGACTGGCGGCGTGTGCATTAGGGAATCTCGCGGCTTTCGCCTACGCCGCATTCGTCTCCTGGCATCCCGGCAGTATGGCCAGCCTGACAAAAATGTTGGACAACTTATGGTCAGACCAGCTGCAAGCGTTGATGATACTTATGTTTATATTCGCAGGAGTTGTGTGGTGGTTCGTCGGCCGAATTATGCGCTGGGCCTTTTATAAAATTCGGGGCCGTACGCGTGCGAGCGCTTCCTGAAGCACGCTGCTCACGGTGTAATGGTCATGAACGGTTGCTCGATCGATCATGACCGTAGTCGTCGCGAATTTAATTTGGTGTGATGACAGGCAAGTCCCGGGACCGCACCCCTTTTGTGGAAACGAGGAACCTCGCGCAATCACCGGCCGGCGAGAGGGGATGCACTCGGAACGTAAGGACCAAGAGCCGGTATATTGCCGCCGAGCCACTCTGTAGCGCGTGACCAGAACGATGGCGTCGTGCCCTGCGTCGCAGCTTCGAACGGGTCGCTGTAGCATTTCGCACCGGCGGCTTCCGCGATGCGGATCATTGCGCGCACCATGTTTGGCGCGCCGGCCGCGTAGACGACGTCATGGGATGTCAGCGCGGGAAGGTGGTCCAATACGCTGCCTTCGCGCACAGCCGTCGTGACGTCCTGCCGTTCGGACGCAACGGGAATGATTGTGACATTCGGGAATAACGCCAGGCGGCAGAGCGCCGGAAGCATGTAAAAAGATGCGGTCCTGCGTACCGATACGACGAGCACCATTTGCCGTCTTGGCTCCGCCCTGATTGCCGCCTCGGCAATCGCCCAGATAGGCGCGAAACCGGTGCCGCTCGCGACCAGCACGAGCCTCCGGTCGGTAAACGCCCGCAGATAGGCCGAGCCGAGCGGCCCGGAAAGCTTTACCCGGTGCCCGCGCCGAATGCGCCTGCCGAGCTCCGAGGACACGCGTCCGTTGCGCACTCTGGAGATATGGAATCGCATCAAACCTTCGTTGCAGGGCCAATCGAGCGGCGCTGTCGGGCTGAAACAGCGGGCCGGGAAACCACGAAACTGCACCGAGTAATACTGGCCGGGAATGTAATCGGCGCGTTCGCTGACATCGATGCAAACCTCGCACGTGTCGGCGGTAAGGTGGATCACGCCGGCGACGGTGCCGCGCAGGATGGACGTCTCAGGTATTTCTTCAAGCGCGATCCGGACATCCGACAAGATGCGCGACTGGCAGGCGAAGACGGATTCCGCGTCGGCTTTCCCGCCGAAGACACGGCCGTCGAGCACGCGCACACGGCAGGTTCCGCAATTGCCCGACCGGCAATCATATGGAATGTCGATGCCGTTCAGGAGCGCAGCATCAAGTAACAATTCGCCGCGGCGTGCAGAAATCGACTGGCCATTGACTTCCAACCGGCAGAGTTTGCTCACTCTTCAACCTCCAGGCGGATTGGACGGACGTGTCTGGTGTGATTGATTTGGCTATGGTCAAATGCCGCCACACGCATGTACGTGCCGGTGGCGATGGGCACGTCATAGGCACTGCCCGTGTTGAGTTTGCGTTCAACTTCGAGCGCCCATCGCCCCGCCGCCCAGCGGGCCGCGCAGCGAACGTCGGCGCGGTCTCCGGAGTAGGCGCCGGATGCGATCACGCCCGGAACCACCGTGCCGATCGGAATCTTGGCGTTGAGTTGCCGCGAGAAGGGCTGTGATTCTTCTTCTGTCATGAACCAGCGCACGCCAATGCCGTCGCCATGACGGGGATCGAGGTCGATTTTGCCCAAAGCCTTTGACAGCGCGTCGAGGTCTTTCGGAAGACGGCGAGGATTGATCACTTTGCTGTAGGCGTCCGGCTCGTCACGTTCGAAATTGTCGGCATAGCTGGCCGTGCCGGGGTCGGCGGCGAACCCGCCGCGATAGGGAAA
>DATEKG010000106.1:0-2711 GCA_035277565.1 Pseudolabrys sp. | reverse complement strand
CCTTCGAGCTGGACGATGCGCTTTTCGGCTGTATCGAGCTGTTCCTGGAGCGTCCGCCGCGCTTCGCTGACCGAGCGGCGCTGTGCGGTTTCATGCGCAAGCTGCCTGTCGAGCTCGGCGGCATGCGCGCGCAACGCATTGATCTCATCGGTCAGTTCGAGCCGCGTGCTTTCAAGGCCGCGGCTCGTTTCGCGCGCGAGTTCAAGGTCCTCGCGCAGCTTTTCGACTTCGGCTTCGAGCGCGGTAGCCCTTCTCTCGATCTGGTAGAACTCGGTTCGGAGGGTTTCGTAAGCGGTCCGCGACTCCGCGAGCATGCCGGACAGGCTCAGCGTCTGCGACTTTTCCTGTTCGAGCGCACGCAGCGTGCTGTTGAAAGGCGCAACCAGCTTGTCGAAAGCCTGCTTGAGGTCGTCAAGCTCGCTGATCTTGCGGCCGGTGTCGCTGAGCAGGTTGCGGAGGACCTCGTTTTCCTCGCCCATCCGCGCGCCGACATCGGAAAGATGCTCGACCGAGATCGGGCTGCCGCCATTGCCGTTATTGTCGCCCGGGCGTCCGGAGAGCTTGTCGGGCCCGGCGAGGCCTTTCCGGGCAAAAAGGTCCGACAACTTCGCCATGACGACGCCTCCCCAACCCCGAAACGCCTGCGAACAGCCCCAAACGCCGCAGTATCTGAGTAACGTTATTATATACGCGGGGTCTTGGAAACACTGGCGGACACAGCCTGTGAGTTTCGTCGGGATAAGCCGAAATCTGTCGCAGCGAGCAAATTCTTCGTGCCCGACCAATGAGGTGACGGCGGGCAGGGCACCTGGCTACGGCGGATTAATTTCCGCAGGCTTCGAACACTGTTGGGGTGCGTCGCCCGAAGTCGCGCTGTTGCGCCGGCCGGCGGTATTTGCGTGCGGTGCGTCCGGCAAGCCGGCAAATTTGAGAACCCGCAATGAACGCCACGCATACGTGGAACGTGCGTGGGGTCTGCAGATCGAGACGCGGAAAATTTTGCTGCCGGCGTGCCCGAAAGCGAATTTCACTCCCGTGAGGGTGCGTGTTTGAGAAACATTTCTCGCGCGTTCACATGTCGATGCCAAAGCCGTGATCGGCCTATCAGAATCCGTGACATGAACGTGGGTTGAGTGTGAGCCCTCGTCCATCCAAATGACGCGTCAGCAAGAAATTCTTCTTGCCTGAATACTGGAGACGAACATGAAGACGATCGTGAAGCTCACTGCAGCATCGCTCCTCGCTTTGTCCGCCATTGCGCCGGCCTTTGCGGCGGAAGAGGACACCCTGCTCGAGCGCAGTGGTGTTATCGTCAACACAAGGCCCGTCCATCAGCCCATCGCGCGCGCGCATCGTGCGACCGACGCTTATGCTGCGACAGGCGTGGTAATCCGCAATCCCTACGACTTCGGTATCGAAGGTCAGGGAAATTGACCGGCTGCAATTGCCGGAATGAAAAGGGGCCGCTTGCAAGCGGCCTCTTTTTTCGACCCGGTCAGTTGCGTACGACCAGGACTGAACATTTCGCGTAGCGGACCACGTGTCCGGCATTGGACCCCAGGAAATAAGTACGCATGGCCGGCCGGTGCGAGCTCATCACGATCAGGTCGGCGTTGAAGGCTTTTGCCTCTTCGAGCACCTCGTGGTAGATGCCGCCCTGGCGAACCGTCGAGGAGACATGCGCGCTATCGAGTCCGCACTCGCGGGTGATGATTCCCAGCGCCTCTTCCGCCGATTTTCTCTGCTGTGTGTCGAAATCGGGTGGTACGTATTCCGCCAGCATGACGGGCGTCATCGCCAACACATTGACCAGGCGCACCGTGCCGCCCGATGCCCGGGCCATTTCAATTGCAGTCGTGATAGCCGGTTTGGCGAGATCGGTATCGGCCAGATCAACCGGCACCAGAATTCTATTGTACATGACAGCGCCCCTCTTTCCGCTGCAAGGGCGCAAATCATGACATGTTTTTGAAAGCGCGTAGAGGGCCGCTTGCGCTCAAGTGACGCCGGCGAGGGATTTTGGCGTGACAAAGCGCTCCAGCCGGCCTGATTGCGCATGCAATTTCGACCAGTCATCGAACGCAAAATCGATCACCGCCAGCCCGCATGTGGGCAGTTTCTCGCGCAGGCGTTCCCGGGCATCGACGCCGCCGGCGGCAATGAGCATCAGGGCCGTGGCCTGCAGGCCCGGATTGTGACCGACAATAAGAAGGCTATGTACCGACGACCCGGCTTTCTTGATGACTTCGACAATGGTATGCGGCGTTGCGTCATAGAGGGCGTCGACAATGACCGCGGCCGGCACCGGCCGGAACGAAGAGGCGGCGAATTTCCATGTTTCCTGTGTACGTGCCGATGGCGATGCCATGACCCGGTCGGGGGCGAGGGCATGCGTGGCCATATATGTGCCGACCCGCGCGGCATCCGCGCGTCCGCGCTCAACCAGCCTGCGCGCACGGTCTTCCATCCCCGGCTCGGAGCGTTCGGCTTTGGCGTGGCGAAATAGCATGAGACGGCGCATGACGTTACTATGGCTTTCGGCTGCGACACTGAACAGTCTACCATGCCTACGTTTCCGGAACGGCTGTTGAAAATCGCGCACCGACTCAAGGCAGGCGAAGGCGGGCAATGGAAGCGGGCTGGTACGAAGCGACGAGCGTTGCGCGGCCGGACCGTCCGCGGCTCAAGCTCGACCTTGATGTCGATGTCTG
>DATEKG010000105.1:0-9675 GCA_035277565.1 Pseudolabrys sp. | reverse complement strand
CTGCGTGGCGAAGGCCGGGAGATTGGCCGTGACCATGACGGCGGCGACGTTGCCGGTCCGGATGGTCTGGCCGCGAATATTGACGCCAAGCCGTTCAAGCATGGCCGTGAGCGACTGCTTCGTGAAGGGAATGTTGTTGAGCGTGTCGCCGGTACCATTGAGTCCAACGACCAGCCCGTAGCCGATCAGCTGGTTCTGCCGGACACCTTCAATGTTCGTCAGATCCTTGATGCGCGACGTCGCCCCGGCGCTAACCGGGACGCACAAGCTCAGGATCGCCGCCAGACAAGCGGCCAGGAAAGCCTTCGTCATCACTGCTCCCCAATGTGACGTTCGACTGCTCTTCCTGATGCGAACGGCATGCCAATCGGGCGTGCCGCTCCAAGGTCCTGACAGCGCTTTGCTTTTGACGCGTATCCTGGCGCGGATCGCTGCTTCGAGGGAGGCAGCAAAGGACCCATGCGGTAATTTTTGCCGGCCTCTTTACCGGCCATTAACCATACCGGCTCAGGCTCCAAGGTATTCGGGAACCGATCCATTGAAGTGGGGGATCGATCGTCATGCGCATCTATGGTCCGAACGGAACCGCGCTGGCTGCGACGCCGGCCGCGCCCCGCCGCACCAGTGGCGGCTCGTTCACGGTCAGTGAGCAGGAGACGCCACGCAACGCGCCGGCTGCCGGGTCGCTGCGGGCAATCTCGACAGTGGATGCGCTGATCGCCTTGCAGGGGGTCGAAGATCCGACCGAGCGCAAGAAAAGGGCCGTGGCGCGGGGACGACACGCGCTCGATATCCTTGACAGGCTGAAACTGGGATTGCTCGATGGAAGCGTCGACCAATCCATGCTTTCGCGCCTGAAAGTGGCATCGGAGGGGTTGACCGACACGTCGGGTGATGCGGGCCTCGATGTCGTTCTCGGTGAGATCGACCTCAGGGTCGCCGTCGAATTGGCCAAGGCCGGCGTCCGCTAGGCCGTTTCAGGAAAATTGCGGCGTCCGCCGGCCAGGCGGAAGTCATTGAACCGTCACTTAAATCACTTCGGGAGGGGAACCCTACGCGGATATTGTCCGCGGCGCGGCGGGCGTATATAAGCCTGCCGCGCGGAGGGGGCGGAAACGCGTCCAAAAACATAAGAAGCAGGGAGTTGGTAGGAAATGCTGGCCAAAACCAAAAACTATCGGCCATCCGACAAAGAGCCTTTCATGAACGAGCGCCAGCGCGACTATTTTCGCGCGAAGCTGCTCGCCTGGCGCGAGGACATCCTCAAGGAGGCCAAGGAAACGCTGCAGCACTTGCAGGAAGAAAATCAAAATCACCCGGATCTCGCCGATCGCGCTTCGTCCGAGACGGATCGCGCCATCGAATTGCGCGCCCGTGATCGCCAGCGCAAGTTGATCGCGAAGATCGATGAGGCGCTGACACGGATCGACGACGGGACCTACGGCTATTGCGAAGAGACGGGCGAACCTATTGCGCTGCGACGTCTCGAAGCGCGTCCGATCGCAACGCTCTCGGTGGAAGCGCAGGAGCGGCACGAGCGGCGTGAGCGCGTTTACCGCGACGACTGAATTCCGGGCCGCGCGGGCCGACAAGATGGACTGGACTTCATGCCCGGCCTTGCGCCGGGCAAACTGTTTTCGCGCTTGCCGGTTGGCGCAAAAAAAGCGCGGCCTCCGGCCGGGGAGCAGCCGGAGGCCGCGTCGTGAACGCCGTTCCACGCTCGCGCGATGCGAAAACGGCGCGGGAGCCCGTTAAGCTACGCGGGACTAGAACGGCAGCAGGATGTCGAACAGCTGCTCGCCATAGCGGTTCTGCTGCATGTCGGTGATCTGACCGCGGCCGCCATAGGCGATACGGGCTTGCGCGATTTTGGTCGAGTCGATCGTGTTGTCGCTTTCGATGTCTTCAGGCCTCACGATGCCCGCCACGATGAGCTCGCGGATTTCGAAGTTGACGCGAATTTCCTGCTTGCCTTCGATCACGAGATTTCCGTTCGGGAGAACCTGGGTCACCACGGCGGCGACATTGGTCTGCAATGCTTCCTGACGTTGCACCGAGCCCTGGCCGTCCTGCGACGTATTTGAATCGGCCGTGAAAATTCTCGTCGGCACCGGTGTGTTCATGATCGGCACTTTCGGCTTGCCGAAGAAGTTTGTGATACCGGAATCTTCGGTCATCACCCGGCTCCGCTTGGTCTCGTTGTCGATATTGGCCTTGTCGGTGATGTTGACTTTCACAGTAAGGATATCGCCGGTCTGATGGGCCCGCTGATCCTTGAAGAATGCCCGCGAACCGTTTCGCCAAAGCGAATTCGGATTGTAGGCGGCCGGCTGCGCTGCCGGCATTGGCATCTGCACCGGTTTATAGCCGGGCCGCGCAGTCGGGTTGTCGACCGCCGACAGGGGAGGTTGCTGGCCGATCGATTTCAGGCGATCGACATATGCGCAACCGTTGAGCAGAGCACTCGCCAACGCGGCCAGAACCGCGCGACGCACTACAATGGCAACTTTCATGACTGTGCTTTCACCACCAGGAATTCAAAAGCGACGAACTGGTTGCACTCGGGACGCCACAGACACATTGCGCATGACCGTCAACGTGAATCGGCACTGGCGGGCGGCCTCGCGCTATTGGCGGCCATGCGTTGAGATACGGCGGAGACGGCGACGCGGCCGGGGCCGATAATGACGCCCTGCACCACGCGCTTGGATTGCTCGTTGAGGACACTGATCGAGTCGCCTTCGGCGCCGGCGTCGTTGGCCTTGCCGCGGATCGTCAGGAGAATTCCGGGAACCTGATAAACCAGCGTCACGGCTTCATTGCGCTGGACCAGGTCGGGCTTCATCAAGTCGACGCGGCGAAGGAGGCGTCCGGCCTGCATGCTGTTTCGCGCGGCCTGGCCGACCACATCGTCATGGTTGGTGATAAAGTCACTGCCGACTTCCGCGCGCGGCCGCTTTTCCATCTGCACGTCGGCCTCTCTTAGGATTGTGCCGCGATCGATCGCACGTGCGACGGTTGCAACCTCGACTGTTGCCGTCGCGCGGCCTGAGACGTGCAGCACGTTTCGTTTCCCGACGTCCATCGGGACCTCGAGCGTCGCGTCGAATCTGCCGCTGCGGGTGTCGAAATCCATATGCGTGACACGCGGCTCGCCCCGCGCCGAGGGCTCCACATAAATGGAATGCATGTCACGCCCGAAAGTGACGACAATGTCCTTGCTGGGACCCCGGTCGAATCGTGAGGAGAGTGTCTGCGCGATGAGATCCTGGACTTCTTTCGCCGGGATCGCGCGGCTCGCGCGCGTCACTACGATGTCGTGAATGCCGGCGGTATCTACGCCGATAAGAGCGTGACTGCGCACTGCCTCGAGCACCGCATCCGCAGAGACCGTGCCGGAATAGCCGAGATCGGGCGCACGGAAGATCGGGACCGAGGCGACGATGCCGGCGTGATCGATCAAGTCGCCGATGCGCACGATGTCGCCGGTGATGATCGCCTCCGGCTTAAGGGTCGGATGTTCCGATTTCGACTGGGTGGAGGTCTGGGCGCCCGCCGGTGCGGCGAGGGCACAGAGCGTCAGACAGGTTGCAAAACAAGCTGCAAGAATCTTGCGGATCAATCGGCTAATCATGGCGAAACCTCAGCGGCTCAGGTTCGAGGTTGTCTGCAGCATCTGGTCGGCGGCGGTGATGACCTTCGCGTTCATTTCGTAGGCGCGTTGCGCCGCAATCAGATCGGATATTTCGGTGACCGCCTCGACATTGGCCTGCTCGAGGTAGCCCTGTTGCAGGTTTCCAAAGCCCTCGGTGGTCGGATTGCCGTTCTGCGGCGCGCCGGAAGCCGGCGTTTCGACGTACAAATTGTCGCCGATGCTCTGCAGGCCGGCCTTGTTGACGAAGAGTGAAAGCTCGATCTGGCCGACCTGATTTGGTGTCGTCGAGCCCGGAACCGTCACAAAGACCTGACCTTGCGTGTTGACTGTCACCGACGTCGCATTTTGCGGAATGGTGATGCCGGGCTGCAGAAGGTTGCCCTGCGCATTCACGAGGCGGCCCTGATTGTCGAGTTCGAACGAACCGTCGCGCGTATACGAGGTGGTGCCGTCGGGCATCAGGATCTTGAAAAAGCCTTCGCCGCGAATGGCCAGGTCGAAGTCCTTGCCGGTCTGGGTCAATTCGCCCTGCGTCATCAGGCGTGGCGTGCCGACGGTTTTGACGCCGGAGCCGAGTTCGATTCCGGCCGGGAGAATATTGCCCTGCGCAGACGTCTGAGTGCCGACGCGACTGACATGCTCGTAAAGCAGGTCCTGGAATTCGGCGCGCTGGCGCTTGTAGCCAGTGGTACGCATGTTCGCGATATTGTTGGAGATGACCTGGACGTTGAGCTCCTGGGCCATCATTCCCGTTGCGGCGGTATGAAGTGCTCGCATGGATTAGTCTCCCGCCACTCAGCTCGGCACTTCGGCGAGCTTTTCGATCGCCGTGCGCTGCAAGTCGGCCGCCTGGGAAATGATGTTGGCGACTTGCGTGTAGCTGCGTGACACCTCGATCATGCGTGTCATTTCCATGACCGAGCGCACATTGGATTTCTCGATCGTCCCTTGCACAACGCGGGACGTCTTGTCGGCTGAAGGGGTCACGTTGCCGGGAGCGAGAAAGACGCCGCTCCCGTCCTTCTGGAGCTGACCGGGCTGAGCGAAGTTGACGACACGGAGAGTGCCGCGCAGCGATTCCGTCGCGGTGTTGTTGCCTTCGCGCACGCTGATCGTGCCGTCCTCGCTGATCGTGATGTTCTTGTCCTTCGGCTGGAAAGTGATCGGCCCGGATTCCCCGAGCACCTGAAAGCCTTCGGCCGTCACCAGCTGGCCAGTGCTGTTGATCTGAAATGCGCCGTTGCGGGTGTAGCGCTCGCCCTGCGGCGTCTGGACTGCAAAAAATCCGCTGCCGTTGATGGCGACGTCGAGCGGGTTATTGGTTTTCTCGAGCGGTCCCTGGCTTAGATCGACCCATGTCGCGCGGTCCTGCACGAAGCTGACGCGCCGGTCAGGTACGAGAAAATTGTCCGCGCGCGCCGTCGGGCTGATGTACTGCTCGAATACCGAACCGTCGGCCTTGAAGCCGGTCGTGTTGATGTTGGCAATGTTATTGGCAATGACATCCAGTTCGCGGCCGAGTGCGACCTGGCGTGATAGCCCGACCAGAAGTGCATTCTGCATCGGCAACTCCCCTTTCGTTCAGCCAGGCCGGCTCTCCCGAGGCCGCCACCGGCTGCGTTCTCGCCGCCGGCTCTCCCAAGCCCGCGGCTGACACGTTCATTGCAGCTGCCGTGCCAACGCGAAAGTTTTGTGAAATCAATAGTTTGAAACGAAAGCCGGCCGGCGCGCGGCGGCAAAAACAACCTTTTGGGGAGGCTACCCGGCAAAAGATTCCCGGTGGCGGGTGTCAGGAAAGCATCTGTTAACCATACCGACCTACCTTCGATCGCAAGGGGCGCGCGAGGGCGCGCAGCCGCGTTGTTTGCCAAAAACGACGTCGCTTGTTCGTCCCGCCCACATGTCGCGAACCGGGGTTATTTATGGCAGCCAAGGCGAAAGAGGCGGACGTCGAAGAAGAAGAAAAACCGGAAGGTGAAGGCGAACAACAGCCGGCATCAAAGTTCAAATTCAAGCTGAAGCCGCCCTCGCTGAAATGGATGATTATCGGCGGCGCCGGACTCCTGGTGCTGGCCGGCGGTGGAGGCGGGGCCTATTACTTTTTGAAGGGCCCCAAGCACAAGGAAGAGCCGGTCGCCGCGAAGCCGGCAACCTTCGTCGATCTGCCGGACGTGCTGGTCAATCTTTCGAACGCCGGCGGCGACCGTACGCAATATCTGAAAGTGAAGATCGTTCTCGAACTTCCGGATCAGCATCTCGTGGCGCAGATTCAACCGCTGATGCCGCGGGTAATGGATGCATTCCAGACTTATCTGCGCGAATTGCGGCCGACTGATCTCGACGGTTCGGCCGGTCTCTACCGGCTCAAGGAAGAATTGACGCGCCGTGTCAATGCTGCGGTTGCGCCGAACCGCATCACCGCCGTCCTGTTCAAGGAAATTGTCGTTCAGTGAGTCCATCGGAATAGATCTGCGGCACCGCGAATGGCAACAAAAGACCAGATAGACCAGGACGCACTGGCGGCTGAATGGGGCCTCGCGCTGGAATCGGATTCAGCTGCGGCGCCCACGGGCCCTGAAGCAGGCGCGGCCCCGGGGACCGAAGAAGCCGCCGCACAGTGGGCGGCGATGGCTGACGACAGCGCGGGCCTGCAGTCGGCGAAGGGCGGCGCAGAGCGTCTTCTCAACCAGGAGGAAATCGACAGTCTCCTCGGGTTCAGCCTCGCCGATATTTCGCTCAACGACAATTCCGGCATTCGCGCCATCATCGATTCGGCGATGGTGTCGTACGAACGCCTGCCGATGCTGGAAATCGTCTTCGACCGCCTGGTGCGGCTGATGACGACCAGCCTGCGGAACTTCACGTCCGACAACGTCGAAGTCTCTCTCGATCGAATTACATCCGTTCGGTTCGGCGACTATCTCAATTCAATTCCGCTGCCGGCAATTCTGGCGGTCTTCAAGGCCGAGGAGTGGGACAATTTCGGTCTCGCAACCGTCAATTCGAGCCTGATCTATTCGATCATCGATGTTCTTCTCGGCGGCAGGCGCGGACAAAGCTCGATCAGGGTCGAGGGCCGGCCCTACACGACGATAGAGACCAATCTCGTCAAGCGGATGATTGAGGTCGTGCTGGCCGACGCCGAGCTCGCGTTCAAGCCGCTGTCGCCGGTCAAGTTCAATATCGACCGCCTCGAAACCAACCCGCGGTTTGCGGCCATTTCACGGTCGGCTAATGCGGCCATTCTGGTTCGCCTGCGCATCGATATGGAAGACCGCGGCGGCACGATCGAATTGCTGTTGCCATATGCGACGATCGAGCCGATCCGCGCCGTTCTGCTGCAGATGTTCATGGGCGAGAAATTCGGCCGCGACCCGATCTGGGAGGGCCATCTCGCTACCGAAATCGGACAGGCGCATATCGGCGTCGATGCCGTCTTGTACGAGGCGCAACTTCCGTTACGGCGCATGATGAGCCTCAACGTCGGCGATACGCTCATGCTCGAGATCAAACCCGACGCGATGGTCACCGTGCGATGTGGCGACATCACGCTGACCGAGGGGCGAATGGGCCGGGTCGGTGACCGGGTCGCCGTGCGCGTCGCCAAGCCGTTGCGTAAACCGCGTACGACATTCGCGATGTTCGAGAAAGCGGATGAGACAACCACCGCTCTGGAGGTTCCGTGAGCTATCATTACGGTTTTCTGGTCGAGACCATGGTCTCGGTGCTGCTTCTGCTCACCATTCTTTACTGCGTAAGGCTCAACAAGCAGCTGCGCCTGCTCAAGTCGGATGAGCTGTCGTTGCGCGCGACGATTTCCGAGCTTGTGACGGCAACGGAAATCGCCGACCGGGCGATTGCAGGCCTGAAGTCGACCATGCAGCAGGGCGAGCAGGCATTGGGCCAAAAGCTGGAGCGGGCCGAAGTACTGTCGGGCGAGCTCGATCTGCACCTCACTGCCGGCAACCAGCTGCTTGCGAGACTCGTGCGGATTGCCGGCGCGTCGCGGCCGGCAGCGGAACCGGCGGCGGTCTCCGAGGCCAAGGCGGTTGCCGCCGCGGCGCAGGCTTTTGCCGATCGCGCCCGCACACGGCTGGGTGAAAGAGCCGCATGACCCGTTTTGCGCGCGACGTCAGGCTCATTCCGATCGTGCTTTTTGCCACGATCAGCCTGTTCGCGCTCAAAGTGTCGGGACTGATCTTCGACGGCGGCTACACATTGGCGGAGCGGATGCAGACGCGATACCGCGTCGATCCGCAGACCACCGCGTCCACGGCTAATCGGGAGAATGTGCGGAAAGCCGCAGATGACCGGGCGCAAGCCGCAAACTTGTCAGATAACCGGCCGTGGGCTCAGGAGATGTTCAATTTCAATGAGGGCAGCCGCGGCGACGTGACGGGGTCGGTCGGGGCGGAGGCGAAGCCTGAGGCAAAGGCAGAGGCGAATGCAGAGACGCCGGGCCTGAAAGTCAGCGACAAGCCTCCGGATCCCACAAAACTTGAAATGGCAGGGGCCGCGATACCGCTGGAGCCCGGGCGCATCGCATCGCCCGGCGAGCGCGCAGTCCTCGAGCGTCTGCAGACCCGCCGCCAGGAGCTTGATGCCCGCGGTCGCGAGATGGAAATGCGCGAGAACCTGCTGAAAGCCGCGGAAAAGCGGCTCGAAGCCAAGGTCAGCGAGCTCAAGGATACCGAAGGCCGCGTCAACACCGCGATGGGCACGCGCAACAAGGTTGAGGAAGAGCGTTTCAAAGGCATCATTACGATGTATGAGAACATGAAGGCCAAGGATGCGGCCCGAATCTTCGACCGCCTTGACCTGAGGATTCTGGTCGACGTCTCGACCCAGATGAATCCGCGCAAGATGTCGGAAATCCTTGCGCAGATGTCACCGGACATGGCCGAGCGGCTGACAGTCGAACTGGCCAACCGCGCGAGTGCTCAGCCGAAAACGCAAAATCCGAACCAGCTGCCGAAAATCGAAGGCAAGCCGACGGGCAATTGACCTCCACGGTTAACGCCACGTTAAACGCCCAATCTTAGGCTGTCGCGGCCGGCACTCGTGCCGGATGGAAGCATTTATGACGTTTTCGCCGATCAGGCTGAAGCGGATGGTCGCGCGCAACCTGGCGCGCGCACAGGAGTTCGGCTGGCGCCGCACAGCGGTGCTGGTCATTCCACTGCTGTCCTTGCTTGCGCTTCTCTCGCCGGCGCGCGCCGACGACCCGATCAAGGGTGAGGTCAAGGCGGTTGTCGACGGAGGCTATGCCCGCCTGCTGTTTCATTTCGATGAGCCTGTAGAAGCCAATGTTCGCGTCGCAGGCGCGATCATCGTCATCAGTTTCAAAAAGCCCGTTGCAGTCGCTGTTGAAAAACTCAATGTCAACGCGCCTAACTATGTCAGCGCGGCGCGGCGGGATCCCGATGGCAGCGCTATTCGCATTGCGCTCACGCACAGTGTCAGGGTGGATACGATCGCCGCCGCCGAGCGGCTCTATGTCGATCTCTTGCCCGAAAACTGGAAAGGCCCCAATCCCGGTCTGCCGCAGGAAGTCATCGACGAACTCGTTCGCCGCGCACGCGATGCTGAGAGCCAGCTGCACAAGCAGAAGATCGCCGACGCACAGAAGAAGCCGCCGACCGTCCGGGTCAAGGTTGCGAGCCAGCCGACATTCGTCCGTTACACTTTCACCATGCCAGGTACGGTCAATGTCGTGCCCGAGCGCGCCGACGGCCGGGTGACTCTCAATTTCGACCAGCAAGTGAACTGGGACCTTGCCGACACCAAGGCGGCTATGCCGCCGACCCTGAAATCAATTGAGTCCGAGGTCGACTTCGATTCAGTCGCCGTGGTGTTCACTCTCAACGGGACACCGGACGTCCGCACATTCCGTGAAGACCGCAACATCTTCGTGGATATTGGGCTCGACGGTGCGGGCAAAGCCAAGCATACGGAAGGCGGCGACATAAGGGTTGTCCCAGCCGCGCCGGCGCAATCGCCAGCGATCACTCCGCCGGAGA
>DATEKG010000104.1:0-2973 GCA_035277565.1 Pseudolabrys sp. | reverse complement strand
GCCGCCGACTTCGGCAATGGCCGCAGCAAGGCCGCGTTCCACCGGTTCACGATTGGCGATCGCGACCTGAACCTCCGTCTGGCCCGTTGCAATGAGGTCGACGAGATCCTCGTCAAGCAGCAAAGGTGAGTGTCGCAGGATGGGCAATGCCACATCCACCTGATCCGCAGCCAGCGCGTCGATGACGATGCGCGGCGCCTCTTCGGCCGAAGCAAATGCTTCCGCAAGCGCACGGCGGACCAATGGCGAGGAGTCATCAAGCAGCATGATCATCGCGCCTTCCGCGGCGGCGCGATCATCGGCCGATAGCTCGGAATAAAGATAGGCGCGCGCCAGCGCGGACGTAGCCTCCGCTCGCTCCCCGGGCGGTGCCTGACGAACCCACTGCAGGAACTGACGGACGATCATGGGACAATCGACGCTAACTGAGCCACCCCGCTGGCGGCGCTCAAAGAGGCTAGCGGACGACCGTTAACAAAGGCTTCACCATAGAAATTGAGCCGACGTTAAGCATACGGGCTCCGGCGGGGTGCCTTCAGGCCACCTAGGTCAGGTCGGGCCAAGTCACGCCTTGTCACCCAGCAGCTTGCGCTCGTTCGGGCGCAGGTCGGTGAACAGATCGAGCGCCTGGACCGATTGCGCCGCGGACGTGCGGGAGGCCGGAGTACCCCAGAGCTGGTTCACGGCCGGCGCCAACGGCTGGCTGACGCGATCAGTGAACATCGACTGGAACGTGGGCCGCGGCGCGGGGGGCGGCGGCAGCTGTTCATGGGCCTGCGCGATTGCCTGAGTTATCGCCGCCGTATCGGGCGTCGTGTCCGGCATAGGGATCGGCGCGGGCGGAATGGGTGGGGCTGCGGAGGCTATCCGCATACGCATCCCCTTTACCGGCGTGATAGCCGGGGTCGCGGCGATATTGACCGGCGGCGGCAGTGGCGGTGCCGTGGCCGGAACGGAGCCAGCCTCATCCGTGAACCCGCCTTGCGCAACCGCGACATTGCGAGCGGAGTTAAAGAGACGCGTAAGCTTCTGGTAGACCTCTCCCACGGAACGCGCCCTGCCCGAACTGTCGTAAAAGATGCTGTGATTAGCCGCCGCGGCGCTGGGAAACATCGCCGCAGCGTTCGTCTGCGGCCGGGCCGATGCATTATTGATCAGTTTGGCCGCACCGTCGGCGCCGAGAAAATGCGCAATGTAGAGTTCGCCATTTGTCGGCTGGCGGCCAATGCTGCCGCCGACCAGGGCCGCATTGTTGCGTGTCAGCGCGCCGGCGAGCATTGCGCTTGCCTGCGGATCCGAACGCAGCCGCAGAATCGCGGCGCGCATCGAAGTATTCGGTACGTCATAGTGTCCGTCGGGCGAGCGCACGATGGCGTCTGCGTAGCGGCCAAGACCGAATAACGCACCGGCCTGCTTCATCGTGCCAAGCCAGGTCTGATCGATGAACTGATAGAGGCCTTTTGCCGAGGACGTGGATGCCTGCGCGGACGGATTGAGATTGGATTCGATCTTCGCGGTCGTCAGCAGATATTCGAAGCTGATGCCGGTGGACTGGGCCGCCTGGCGGATCGCCCCGGTGACCTGCGGTGCAGCGCCGGCTGTTGCCGGATTGACGGCCATTGTGTTGCGCCTTGCAAAGGTCTCGGCTTATGGGTGTTTGACGCGACGCAACAGCTCGCCAGCCCCTCCGAACATGGGGGAACTATGGTAAATGAACGGTAAACAGGGGCCACAAAGCCCTATTTCGCAAGGAATTTCCGGAGGAAGCGATGGCGGAAACGATCCAGCGCCATAAGCGCGGCGGCCTTTACTTCGAGGACTTCGAGATCGGCAAGACCTACGAGCACCGGTACACCCGCACGGTGACGCAGATGGACAACATGTTGTTTTCCAACATGACCCTCAACCCGCAGCCGTTGCATATCGACCGGCATTTTTGCGAGACCGAAACCGAATGGGGCCAGCCACTGATGAACTCGCTGTTCACGCTCGGTCTCATGATCGGCATCCAGGTTTCTGACATGACGGTCGGAACCACGATCGCCAATCTCGGCATGACCGATGTGAAATTTCCGAACCCGCTGTTCGAGGGCGATACGATCCATTGCACGACGCAAATCGTCAGCAAGCGCGAATCGAAATCACGCCCGGGCGCCGGCATCGTCGAATTCCATCACAAGGCGTTCAAGCAGGACGGCAAGATGGTTGCCGAATGCCATCGCCAGGCGTTCATGCGGATGCGCCCGAAATGATGCGCTCTTTCCTGTTCGTTCCGGCCGACGGCGGCACCAAGCTCGACAAGGCGTTCGCGAGCGGCGCCGATGCCGTAATTGTGGATCTGGAAGACTCAATCACCGCCGAACGCAAGGACACCGCACGGGCGGCAACCCTCGCGTTCTTGAAGAAGGTCGGCCCGCAGAAGCAACGGCCGCGCCTGCTTGTCCGCATCAACGGCCTAGACACAGGCATGACCGATGCGGATCTCGACGCGATCGTCGCGGGCAAGCCGGACGCCGTCGTTTTCCCGAAGGCGGAAGGCGGCGCAAGCGTCGTGCATCTCGACGCCAAGATCACGGCGCGCGAAGCTATCGCCGGCCTGCCGGAGGGACACATCAGGATTCTGGCGCAAGCCGTCGAATCGGCGGCCGGCCTTTTTGCCGCCGGCAGCTATCGCAACGCCAGCCCGCGCCTCATCGGGCTGACCTGGGGGCCCGAAGACCTTTCGGCCGAACTTGCGGCCGAAACCAACCGCGACGAGCGCGGCGAACTGACTGAGCCCTACCGCCTCGCGCGCTCCGTCTGCCTCTACGCGGCGGCCGCCGCGAGATTGCCGGCGATCGAAACCGTCTATGTTGATTTTCGCAATTCCGAAGGCCTCCGGCGCGACACCGAAACAGCGCGGCGCGATGGGTTCGCCGGGCGTCTTGCGATCCATCCCGCACAGGTGGCGGTGATCAATGACGTCTTCGCGCC
>DATEKG010000103.1:0-2340 GCA_035277565.1 Pseudolabrys sp. | reverse complement strand
GCGCACCGCTTGATCTGCGCGTGAACAGCCTGAAGGCCGACCGCGAAACGGTTGCTTCCGCCTTGTCCGATTACAGTCCGACGGCGACGCGCTGGTCCCCGGCAGGGTTGCGCATTCGTCTTTCGGCCGACGCCAGGAGTCCGGCCATCCACGCCGAACCGGCCTTTCTGAAGGGGCAAATCGAGATCCAGGACGAGGCTTCGCAACTCGCCGTGCTGTTTACGCAGGCGAAGCCGGGCGAGCAGGTGGTCGACCTTTGTGCAGGAGCAGGCGGCAAGACACTGGCTTTGGCCGCAATGATGGAGAACAAGGGCCAGATTTTTGCGACTGACGACGACAAGCGGCGGCTGGCTCCGATCCATGAACGTCTGAGGCGATCGGGCGCGCGCAACGTGCAGGTACGTACCCCAAAGTCTGTCGGCACCGAGATCGATGATCTCGTTGGCCGTATGGACCTTGTTCTGGTTGACGCTCCTTGCACCGGGACCGGCGTCTGGCGGCGTAACCCCGATGCCAAATGGCGCGTGCGTCCGGGTGCCCTGGAACAACGTCAAAAGGATCAGGTCGACGTGCTCGACCGGGCCGCGCCACTGGTCAAGCCCGGCGGCCGGATTGTCTATGTGACCTGTTCGGTGCTGGAAGAGGAAAACGGCGCCCAGGTCCGGGCCTTTGGCCTTCGCCGTTCGGAGTTCGAGGTACTGGCGCCAATGCAGGCTGCACAGGCTCTCGGCGAAAGGGCCTTCATGTTTGCCCAGGCCGCGAGGTTGTCGGATGCCGGTATCTCCTTAAGTCCGTATGCGACTGAAACCGACGGGTTCTTCATCGCGGTCCTCCGGCGGAACCGGTAACGATGTTACGCTTGGTAATAATTTGAAAACGGAATACCAAGATTGTGCCTAAATCCCGGCCAAATTTTTCCGTGTTGATCGCGTGATTGTGGAACCCGAAGTCTTTTCCCGGGGTCTTACATGCTCGTCGCCAGGCGTGATCCGCCGCTTTACGGGGATACGCACAATGCCGTGCCCCCCGAATTCCACGCTCAACGGCAACCCAAGGCGCCGCGGATCGCGCGGTTTGTGACCTTTGTTCAGGTGTTCGGATCCCTGCTCGCTGTTCCCGTCGGGATCGGGAGTGCCTATTCCTTTTATCGCGCCAATTTCTCTCCCGAGACGACCTGCCAGAATCTCCGCAGCGGGATAATTTCCATGCTCGACAAGAGCGTCGACGCTTCCACGCGGCGCATATTGGTGCGACGTGATGTGGAGGCGTTCGAAAAGTCCTGCGGCGAGGTGGACCCCGAAGCAACAACGGCATTCAAGGCCCTGCTGGCATCTGACAAGGCGCTAAAACCAGCCGCCGCTGTCACGCCACAGCAGCCGAAGACGCATGTCGAAACGGTTATAAAAGAGGTTAAAGAGAAAGAGTCCGTCAGTAAGGTCGAAAAGATCGAAGCACGCCCGCAACCTTCCGTACGACCGACCGGCGCGTCCACCGCACATCCGGTCGAAACCGCCCGTCGTGAACCTACTGTATCGGATGCGCAGTGGCTTGACGCAGTTCGTAATGCTCTCGTCACCCACAAGCCCGAGTCGACGCCAGCGGAAAGCCGCCAGCCGAAAGCGGCGCCTGTGCCGGCGCAGGCCCCGCAGCCCCCGACTCCGGCCGAGGCCGTCCAGCCGCCGGCCGCAAATCCGCCCGAGGCCGTCCAATCGCCACCCGTAAATCCGGCGCCGGGCGTCGCGGTCAAGCCCGCGGCAGAGGCGGCTGTACCGCCATTGCCGCCGGCCGTTTCCATCGCCCCGTCACCGCAACAGGCGGCCCCCGATCATCCGGTGCCGCCGGAGTCAATTCCGGACACCGCGGCAACTGCTGACACTGAGGTTGCCAAAGCTGACGAACACCGCGGCTCTCGCATTGGAAAATGGATTTCCGGGATACCGCTTATTGGTTCGATCGTCGAAAACGGGCGCCAGCAATAATCAGCGTTGATGCCATTCTGCGATCGCGGCGAGGTCCGCTTCGACGTGCCACCGGCCCAACCGATCCGCCCGATGCTGCGCTTCTGCGAGCCGGGTGAGGTAGTCGCTGCGCGGAATTTCGCGAAAGCCCATGTCGTGGCATGTCGGTGTCATCAATTTCCCGTCGTTGAAACTGAATCCCCACGACGCGAGATGCCAGTTCAGGGCGGTGAACCCCATCTTTGACGTGTTGGGCTCGCGAGAAAACTGGGATTCGGTTGCAAAGGCTCCCCCCACGGCTACCCCGTATCCGCCGCCGGCGAGCTCTCCACGTTCGTTCCAGACTTCGAAGGAGTGGGCATAGCCTTCCTCATGAAGTGCA
>DATEKG010000102.1:0-4521 GCA_035277565.1 Pseudolabrys sp. | reverse complement strand
GACCACCAGGGCATCGTGCAAGCCCGCGCCTGCAATCAGCCAGCCGGTGAATGTCAGCGCGGCAGTCGCGTGCACGACCGGGGCATAGATACGCGAGGCGCGATCGGCAAGGCGCATCGTGCGCGACCTGCCGCTTGACGCCTTTTCCAGAAGCCTCTCGATCTCGTCGATCAGCGCCGTTCCGCCGGCAGCCGTCACGTGCTGGGTCAACGCGCCTGAGTAGTTCATGCTGCCGGCGTAGATTGTTGCGCCCGGACCGACCTTGCGGTGCAGTGTCTCTCCGGTGATGAGACTGTCATCGATTTCGGAATTGCCGCTTAGTACGATTCCGTCGGAAGGCACTCGCTCGCCCGGCTTTATCAGGAGACGGTCGCCCGGCTTCAAAACGACCGTAGGAACGCTGACGAGTTCGCCGTCTTTAAATAGGCGGGCTGTCTCTGCCTTGAGAGCGGCCAGATTTCCGGCAACCGCCCGCGTCTTCTGGCGCACTGCGTGGTCGAGCGCTCGGCCAATCAGGAGAAAGAACAGCAGCATGATGGCAGAATCGAAATAGGCATGCTCAGCGTGATGAATCGTTTCCACAAGCGACATGCCAAGTGCCAGGATCACGCCCAGCGAAATCGGAACATCCATATTGAGAGAGCGGGACCGTAGCGCACGCAAGGCATTGGCAAAGAACGGGCGTCCCGCATAGGCAGCAGCCGGCAGGGCAATCAGCGCCGAAGCCCAATGGAAGAAGTCGCGCGTCTCCGGCGTGATGTCCGTGATGTTTCCCGACCATACCGACACGGAGAGCAGCATGATGTTCATCGCTGCAAAGCCCGCGACGGCGAGGCACCGCGTCAGTCGGCGCGATTCGGCGGCTTCTTCCTCCTCCGCCCGCTGTGGCACGAAGGGATGGGCGTGGTATCCGCTGTCCTCAAGCGCTTGCAGAATTTGGGCCGGGCTTACCGCGCCGTCGGCCCAGGCCACACGTAGCCGTCGGCTGGTGAAATTGAGACGCGCGTCTGTTATGCCCGGAAGGTGTTTCACCGCGCCTTCGATACGCGCGATGCAGGCCCCGCAGGCGACGCCCTCCACGGCGAGCTCCATGCCGAGCGTGCCCTCGCCCGCGGGCTTTGCATATACCGAGAGATCGAGCGCTTCGGTCATTTCAACGTCACGCGATTTCGCGAGCGGAATACTCGTCCTCCGTCGCGATATAAATCGACTATGAGCTCCCACTGTCCCGACTGCGCCGGCGCTCGCCCCTGAAATAGTCCCTCGCCAATACGCTTGAGCGGAATGACGTGGTCGAGCCTCTCATCAACAGGATGGGCAAGCCGCGCTTGTACTTTCAGTCCGGCCAACGGCGCACCCGTCGCGTCACGCGCGGATATATCGAGAACGGCATCGCCATCGCCGTCGCGCGCGAGCTTTCCGTCCACGCGCCAGCGCAGTCCGCCTTGCCGCACCGCCTTGGCGACATCCTGCCCAAACAAGAGGCCGGCCTTGTACGAGCTTGTCGTTTCGACACCGCCAAAGGTCGAGGTCGCGGCCTTCACCATTATTGCGTTGACACCGACAACTACGCCAAAGAAGCCCAACAGGCAGAGCAACACATGCTTGCCGGTCAGTTCGTGCGGTTTATTGTGTTTTGTCGTCATACGGTCACGGTCCGAAGAAATGATCGCGCATTTCCGCGACTTCGCCGGAATCGATATCGATCAGCTTGAAAAGGATCGAAGTCGACGCAGCGGGCGGGGTTGCGCTGTAGTCGGTCACGACAATGCGTATTTCCTTGGTTTGATCGGGTCCTACCGAGATCAGCTGCCGGCCGTCGGCACGCGGCGGCAATCCGACAAAGTCGATCAGGGTCGAAGGCAATCCGTCAACGCTGACAATGAATTCGCGGTATTTAAGCCGCTTGTTGACGATCCGGACCGTGTAGCCGTTCCGCAAAGCGCCGTCGGAGAGGCGCACATACATGGGGTTCCGGTCGTGAATGACGCTGATGCCTTCGCTGTCGCGGGTGGCAAGCGTGTAAAGCATGATTCCGCCGACCACCGCGATGATCGCCGCATAGAGCGCGGTGCGCATGCGCACGAGCTTGTAAAACGCGTTCTTGCCTTCGATACGCCTCTTGATGTTGATGTCGGTGTCGTATGCGATCAGGCCGGTCGATCGGCCCAGCTTGCGCATTATGTTATCGCAGGCATCGATACACAGACCGCATTGAATGCAGCCGAGATCTGCCCCGCCGCGAATATCAACCCCGGTGGGGCAGACGTGCACGCATTGCAGACAATCGACGCAATCGCCGGCCAGTTCGCCATGCGCACGCAATTGCTCGGCCTTCTTGGCTGAACACCGCGGCTCCCCGCGATCGTAGCGGTACGTAACGTTCAGGGCGAACTCGTCAGTCAACGCCGCCTGGATACGAGGCCACGGACACATATAGAGACAAACTTGCTCGCGCATGTGGCCCGCAAGCGAATAGGTCGTCACGGTCAGGATGCCGATCCAGGCATAGGCAACGAGCGGTGCCTCTCCGGTGGCAAGCTCTTTCACGAGTGTCGGCGCGTCGGAAAAATAAAGTACCCAGGCACCGCCGGTCCACCACGCGACCATGAGCCAGAGAAAATGCTTGAGTCCCTTCCGGGCGTAGGTTTGCACGGTCCACTTGCGAATATCGCGCTGCATATGCTCGCGGCGGTCGCCTTCAACGAGGCGCTCGATCGCGAAGAACAGATCCGTCCAGACCGTCTGCGGACAGAGATATCCGCACCAGACACGCCCTGCGACGGCATTCATCAAAAAGAGGACCATCGCTGCAAGGATCAGCAACCCGGTCAGGTAGTAGACTTCCTGCGGCCAGATCTCGATGAAGAAGAAATAGAAACGGCGATTGGGAAAATCGATCAACACAGCCTGTGACGGCGCTTCAGCACCGCGATCCCATCGTACGAAAGGAAGCAGATAGTAGATGCCAAGCGTGATGATCAGCACAGTCCATTTGATCGCGCGAAATGTGCCATGCACGCTCTGAGGATAGATTTTTCGCCGTGGCTCATAGAGTGGAATATCGTCGTCCGGCGGGACCGGATTGACCTCGGCGTCGGCAACCAATTGTGCGAGGCCCGGCACGGCAGGCGTGGGCTGGTCGATGGCAATGGCGCGCGTGGGCGCAGTCATTTTTCTCCGCCGCCGAAGCTGTAAACATATACTGTCAGCGCTTTTATGATCGGATCGCTGAGCCGGCCGCTCCAGGCGGGCATCGTGGCGCCGCGACCATTCTGAATACCAAAGACAATGGTTCCTTTGTCGGATCCATAGAGCCAGATATGGTCGGTGAGATTGGGTGCGCCCAATTCACGGTTTCCCTTGCCGTCATCCCCGTGGCAGACCGCACAATTGGCTGCAAAGACTTTCTTGCCGAGGTCAAAATCCGCGTTCTTCTCCGCCGGCAGACCCGACAGCGAGCGAACATAGTCCGCGCCGGCCGAGATTTCGTTGGGTTTGAGAATTCCGTCACGACCGAATGCCGGCATGGCGCCCTGGCGACCCTTGTCATCTCCCGAACGTGCGCCGTGTCTGATAGTCTGTTCGATGTCGCTGAGCTGGCCGCCCCACAGCCAGTCGTCGTCATTGAGATTCGGATAGCCCTTCGCTCCGCCGCCACCGGCTCCATGACAAGGGGCACAATTGTCGGCGAACGCCACACGGCCCTGCGCCCGGGCGAAATCCAGAAGCTGCGGATCAGCGACGATCTCCGCAAGGGTGGCGCCCGCAAGTTTCTCCGTCATCGGCCCGCGCTGACGCTTTAAATCGTCAAGATCGGTGATGATCGCAGTGCGTGTGTGCCAGCCAAAAGCTCCTTGCGTCGAATTGTTGAGCAATGGCCAGGCCGGATAGACGATCCAATATCCGACTGCCCAGACAATCGTGATGTAGAATAGCCATAACCACCAGCGCGGCAGCGGTGTATTGAGTTCACGCAGTCCGTCCCATTCGTGGCCAGTGGTCGCTGTGCCGGTGAGAGCGTCAATTTCCTTGTGTTCTTCAGCCACCGCTCAGTCCTCCCGCAAGGGGATGCGCGCTGCTTCGTCGAACTGCTTTTTGCGCGAAGGCCAGAGCGCGTAGACCACCACCGCCGCAAAAATGATCAAAAAATATGCAAGGCCCCAGGTCTGGGCGAATTCAGCGACAGCTCGGTAGGTTGGATCCATGGTGGTCACCGGATGTTGGCCTTGTCGTCGTAAAGCTTGAAATCGACCTGCGTGCCGAGCATTTGCAGATAGGCGATGAGCGCGTCGGCCTCGCTGATGCGCGCCGGATTTCCGTCAAAGTCGCGCGCATTTGCCTTCGGATAGCGTTTGACGAGATCGGCCACTTCGGGGCTGTCGTTGGTGGCCTGCGCGACCACATCCCCCGTCGCAGTTGCGATCATTTCGTTGGTGTAAGGAACGCCGAGCAGCGCCTGGACCTTCAGGTCCTGTCCGATATGCGCGTAGTCGAGCTCGGTCTCCGCCAGCCACGAAT
>DATEKG010000101.1:0-34372 GCA_035277565.1 Pseudolabrys sp. | reverse complement strand
ACGGCCGGCGCGGGCACAGCCGCGTAGGCCTGCGGCGCCGGAACATAGGGACCGCCGGCCTGCGCCGCCGCTGCTTCCGCTTGCTTCGGCGCACTGGTATTGAGCAATCCGCGCTCCTCGACAGCGCTCGGCCGCGGCGCCAAAGGCCGCCCGATAGGCTGCCCAACCTGCTGCTCATAGGCCTGCTGCGCGTAAGCCGGCGACGCGGAATAGAGATGACGCGATGACGGTGCCGCGGCCGCCGCGTGCGGCGCGCCCTGCCCGGCATATTGCTGGTCGTGCATGCAGCCGGAAAGCGCCAGCGCGGCGCCGACCGCCAACCAAACCCCGGCTCCCCGCATCAGGCGTCCCACCAAGCCGTGAGGAAAACGAGCCCGATTAACGCGTTATATGGTTAACAAATCCTCTCCAACCCGCGGTCGCCGCCGTTTTGACGGGAAAACAAAGGAACCGGGCGCCGCCGCGGCGCCCGTTCGACATTCTTTAGTGTGCTGGCTCAGGCCGGCGTGCCCTGCGCAAGCCTGGCGCCGGTGCCGATCGGGCACGAGACGCCGGTACCGCCGAGCCCGCAATAACCCAACGGGTTCTTTGCGAGATACTGCTGATGGTAGTCCTCGGCAAAATAGAATTCGGGAGCATCGAGAATTTCGGTGGTGATCTCCCCATAGCGCTTCTTTGCAAGCTCGGCCTGATACATCGTCTTCGATGCTTCCGCGGCCGTCTTCTGCGCGGCCGTGAATGTGTAGATCCCGGAGCGGTATTGCGTTCCGACGTCGTTGCCCTGGCGCATCCCCTGCGTGGGGTCATGGCTTTCCCAAAATGTCCTGAGCAGGGCCTCGTATGAAATCCTTTTCGGGTCATAGACCACCAGCACGACTTCGTTGTGCCCGGTGCGGCCGGTGCAGACCTCTTCATAGGTCGGATTGGGCGTGAGCCCGCCCGCATACCCAACGGCCGTCACATGGATGCCGTCGCCCAGTTCCCAGAATTTGCGCTCGGCGCCCCAGAAACAGCCGAGACCGAAGGCGGCCTTCTCGGCGTCTTCCGGATAAGGCCCTTTCAGGGCCCGGTGATTCACGAAATGCGTGGTGGCGGTTCGGATGGGGCTGGTCCGTCCAGGCAATGCCTCGGCCGGCGTTGGCATGGCAACTTTCTTGAAGCCCAACATGCTCGTCCTCCTGTGATCGCTTGCCTGCAATATATGTCGCAACGCAGCCTGCCGAAATGGGCCGCACGATCACGAGCCGGTCAGCGGCTCCGCGACTTGATAGACAGCATTGCGAGGAGTCACGGCCTCACATAGCCGATCAGCGGCTTTTTCTTCCGGCCGAGAAGAAGGAATGCAATACCGAGAAAACCGAGCACGCTCCACCCCGGGGCGGCAAGGATAGTGACCATCAGCGGATCCCACAGATAACCGCCGGCATAGGCTTCGATCGCGGGCTTTATCCTGGCGAGACTTGCGGGATTGATGATCTCCCAGATCGTCCGCACATTGGTCAGAAAGAGCTTGCTGGCGGCGATCGACTTGGTGCCGTCATAGATCACCAGGACGAACGCAGCCGCCAGAAAGATAAGGCCGATAAATCGAAGTAAAAAGCGAATCATGGCAGCCCGATCATAGCAACCGTCCGCGCAGGCGCACCGATTAACCTGCGGCCGGTTTTCATTCAACTATGTGCTGCGGACACGGGGTTCCCTTGAGTCATTGCGGTTGCATCCGCTAACGTCATCCGCGCCGGCATGCCGGCTGCGTTCATGGAGTAAAAATGCCCGCCAAGCCCCCTGCCGGCCGCAGCCGGCCGACCTTTACCGACCAGGAAGCCCTGCAGTTTCACAGTGTTGGCCGCCCGGGCAAGCTTGAAGTCATCGCCACCAAGCCGATGGCGACCCAACGCGACCTTTCGCTCGCCTATTCGCCGGGTGTCGCGGTCCCGGTGCTTGCGATCGCGGAAGACGAGAGCCGCGCCTATGACTACACGACCAAGGGCAACTTCGTCGCGGTCATCACGAATGGAACCGCAATCCTCGGACTCGGCAATCGCGGCGCGCTTGCCGCCAAGCCGGTCATGGAAGGCAAGGCGGTTCTGTTCAAGCGTTTTGCCGACATCGACTCGATCGATCTCGAGGTTTCGTCGGAAGATCCCGACGAGATAGTCAACTGCGTGAAGCTCCTCGGCAAGGGCTGGGGTGGAATCAATCTCGAAGACATCAAGGCGCCGGAATGTTTCGTGATCGAACAGCGTCTGCGCGAACTGATGGACATTCCAGTCTTTCACGACGATCAGCACGGCACCGCGATCATCGCGGCCGCCGGCCTGCTCAATGCACTCGATCTCACCGGACGCGAGATCGCGACCACCACGCTCGTCTGCAATGGCGCCGGCGCCGCCGGCATTGCGTGCCTGGAGCTGCTCAAGGCGATCGGGTTCAAGCCTGAAAATCTTGTGCTCTGCGACACAAAGGGCGTGATCTATCAGGGCCGCAAGGACGGAATGAACCAGTGGAAGTCGGGCTATGCAATCAAAACATCCGCGCGCACGCTGGCGGACGCACTTGATGGCGCCGACGTTTTCTTCGGCCTGTCGGCCAAGGGCGCGGTGACGAAGGAGATGGTGAAGAAGATGGCGGCGAAGCCGATCATCTTCGCCATGGCCAATCCCGATCCCGAAATCACGGTCGAGGAAGTTGCCGAAGTCCGCGACGACGCGATCATGGCGACGGGGCGCTCCGACTATCCGAACCAGATCAACAATGTGCTGGGATTTCCCTACATCTTCCGCGGCGCGCTCGATGTGCGTGCTTCCGCGATCAACATGGAGATGAAGATCGCGGCCGCGCGCGCGCTTGCCGAGCTCGCCCGCGAGGACGTTCCCGATGAGGTCGCGAGCGCCTATGGCGCGCGCCCGAAATTCGGGTCCGACTACATCATCCCGGTGCCGTTTGACCCGCGCCTGATTTCCTTCGTGCCGCCGGCGGTCGCGAAGGCCGCGATGGACACCGGCGTCGCGCGCAAGCCGATCGTCGACATGGATGCGTATCGCCAGCAGCTCAGTGCGCGGCGCGATCCCATCGCCGGCACTCTGGTGCAGGTCTTCAACAGGTTGCGCCGGCAACCGAAACGGGTCGTCTTCGCCGAAGGCGAAGAAGAACAGGTCATCCGCGCGGCGGCGAGTTTCGTGCATCAGGGGCTGGGCACAGCGCTTCTCGTTGGCCGCGAGGACCGGGTGCGCCAGTCGGCGCGCGATACAGGCATCGAGCTCGGCGAAGGCATCGAAATCGTCAATGCGCGCGTGTCGACGCGCAATACCGTTTACATGAATTATCTGTACGAGCGGCTTCAACGGCGCGGCTATCTGATCCGCGACTGCCAGCGCCTGGTAAACCAGGACCGCAATCATTTTGCTGCCTGCATGGTCGCCCTCGGCGATGCGGACGCAATGGTGACCGGCGTTACCCGCAATTTCTCGGGCGCGCTCGAAGATGTGCGCCATGTCATCGATCCCAAGCCGGGCCATCGCGTCATCGGCGCGTCGGTGGTCGTCGCGCGCGGGCGCACCGTGCTCGTCGCCGATACCGCGGTGACGGAAATGCCGGAAGCGCATGAGATCGCCGACATCGCGGTCGAAGCGGCCGGCGTTGCGCGCAGGCTCGGCTACGAGCCGCGGCTCGCACTTCTCGCCTTCTCAACTTTCGGCCATCCGCCCGGAGAGCGTTCGGCCCGCGTCATCGAGGCCGTGAAGATCCTCGACAGCCGCCGCGTCGATTTCGAATATGACGGCGAAATGGCCGCCGACGTTGCACTCAATGCCGAGCTTGCGGCGCCCTACCCGTTCTGCCGCCTCTCGGGTCCCGCCAATGTATTGGTGATGCCGGCTTTTCATTCGGCCTCGATCTCCACCAAGATGCTGCAGGAGCTCGGCGGCGCGACCGTGATCGGGCCGCTTCTGGTCGGGCTCGACCGTCCGGTCCAGATCGTCCATCTCGGCGCCAAGGACAATCAATTGGTGAACATGGCCGCGCTGGCAGCCTATAATGTGAGCGGTTAATCGAACGGCGCGCATTTCCGGCCGCGCCACTCGTTCTTGTAAGGAAGAACAATGCCTGCAAAACCACTTTCCGGCGTCATCGCGGCGGTCGCCACGCCGATCGACGAAAGCGGCGCGCCCGACCATGAGCGCGCGACGAAGCTTGCGCGTTTCCTGCTCGACAATGGATGCGATGCACTCAACGTGCTCGGCACAACGGGCGAAGCCACCTCGTTCTCGGTCGAGGAACGCAAAGGTCTGATGAGCGCCTACAAGGCGGCCGGATTGCCGATGGGCCGCCTTATGGTGGGCACCGGCGCCGCATCGGTGTCGGATGCGGTCGCGCTGACGCGCCATGCCGCCGAGCTCGGATTTGCTGGCGCGCTGGTGCTGCCGCCGTTCTATTACAAGGGCGTGCCCGACGACGGGCTGGTCGCCTATGTCGAAACGCTGGTGAATGCGACCGCGCAGAAGCCGATACCGATCTACCTTTATCACTTCCCCGCAATGTCGGGCTTGCCCTGGCATGTCAGTTTGATCAAACGACTGCTGGAATCGTTTCCGACCCGTATTGCGGGTTTGAAGGACTCTTCGGGCGACATGGCCTTCGCACGTTCGGCGGCGGCCGTGTCGAAGGACTTCGCCGTTTTTCCCTCGACCGAGGCATGTCTGCTCGACGCGCGGTCGGGCACCTTCGCCGGCTGCATTTCCGCAACCGCCAACCTGAACGCGGATCTGTGCGGACGCGCCTGGAGCAGCGGCGACACTGCTGCGCTCGATGCCGCAGTCGCGATCCGCAGGCTGTTCGACGGTAAACCGCTCGTCCCGGGCGTGAAGGCGCTGCTTGCCCATATCCATAACGATGCGGGCCTTGCCCGCGTCCGGCCGCCACTAACGCCATTCTCGACTGCCGATCGCGCCACAGTGATCGCGGGCCACGATACGGTGCGAGCCAAACGCGTGGCCTGACAGCGGAATCGCGGACGTTGACGCCCGCGCGTGGTCTAACTATAAGCCTCACGCGTGGCGGCGAGGCCATTCGCCGCCGCAACTACTTGTAATCCTTGTCGCCTCGGGCTGATCCCCGGCGCCAGTCCTGAATGAGAGTTTGATGGCCAATACCAAGTCCGCACGCAAAGCCACGCGCGTGATCGCGCGACGGACGGAAGTGAACAAAGCGCGGCGTTCGCTGCTGCGGAATTCTGTACGCAAGGTCGAGGAAGCAATCCAAAGCGGAGACCGCGGCGCGGCTCTGGCGGCGTTCAAGGCGGCCGAGCCGGTGATCATGCGGGCTGCTCAGCGCGGCATCGTCCACAAGAACAGCGCCAGCCGAAAAGTATCAAGGCTTGCACACCGGATTGCAAAGCTCGGCAAGTAATTGCCCGACCGTATAAAAGCGCGGCTCACGGCCTCGTTTCAATTTCGTATATAAAGACAAGCGACCTGATCGCACCTGCCCGAAAACGGATGGATGCGACAACATTGTATTTAAAACGTCATCGCACCGTCAGAGAGATTTGCTTCGCCAATAATTGCACGGCGGTAATGCCGGCATGTCGGCGATTCATCCGGCGGTTACTCATTTTTCTCGACGGGAGTTACGTGAAAATTCGCTCAGATTTTTTTTCGGGACAATAAAGACTTAACGGGAAAGCGCAGCGAGGACCCTGAAAACGCATATGTGGCAAGCATTTTCGATATGGACGGCAAATTAAAAATGAGGCGGCTCTGCGGCATCAAGTTAGAAATTGCGTGGCCAAATTCCGCACGACTCATCAACACGTTGCGTTAACAATTTCCCGAATCGAAAGGTTGCGGAAAACGCCGGCTGTTTCATCTGCCCCTGGCGGCGGCGTGAATCTGATTGCTCGCCAATTTTGCTTGTGTATCTTGAAAAAACGCGTGGGAATTCTTCGCGCGCGCTCAGAAACAAGGTTCCACGTCACGCTCATCTGCGGATGAGAACGGCTTTGGTTTGCCGCTTGCGTCAGATTCAACCGTTCGTCCGTCGATACCTGACAGCACTATCGGCTTCGGTTCTGGCAGGGGGTGTGGCGCAACTGGAATGTGGTGACCCAAATTCCGGCCGGGTGTGGCAAGAGCCGGCAATAACCAAACTGCGGTGCAAAATCCGCAGCCTATTCGAGGGGTGACGTCATGACAGGCGCAAGTTTAATGTCAATGTCCGGTATAGATGAGATCGGGCAGTTGTTGTCCAACTTCGATGCTAGCCTTCCTGTCGCGGGTCCGCTTCTCTCCAATTCATTCAGAACAAGTGCTTGTCACCGCACTCCCGATGCGGTCCAGGATTCTACCAGTGGAATCAGAGGCGCCACTCCGCCGCCGGCGGGCTGAAGGCGCGACAAACTCGATTTCCTGTCGATGTCGTTCCGCCGAATTCGATTTGTGACGGCGGAGTTCCTTACCCACCAGCGACATCTTCAAACGAGTGCTGTTGCGTCCCGTTTCCGGCGCGTCGACGGGCAACCGCCAGGCCGGGCAACCGAGTCCGTCCCACTTTTATGGAATTGAGCAGATAACAATGTCTAACGGGGATCAGGAGAATTGGTCACGGGTCAAGGAGCGGCTGCGCGCCGAAGTCGGCGACGATGTCTATTCCAGCTGGTTTGCCCGCATGGACCTGGAAGCGATTGAAGAAGGCGCGGTTCGCCTTTCAGTGCCGACCCGGTTCCTCAAGAGCTGGATCCAGTCCCACTATGCTGAGCGTGTCTTGGCGTGCTGGCAGGCGCAGGAGAACAGTGTCACCCGCGTTGAACTGATCGTGCGCTCCGCAGTGCTGAAATCCACGATACTGCCCAAGGCAAAGCCCGATCATCTGGGCGAAAATGGCGGCCGCTACACGAACGGCAATGGCAACGGCCGGCCGCTCGTGGCCGGCGACCCGAGCGTGCACGAGGCTCTTGGCGGCTCGCCTCTCGATCCGCGGCTGACCTTCGACACTTTTGTCGTCGGCCGCTCGAACACTTTGGCCCATGCGGCCGCAAAGCAGGTCGCGAGCGCACGCCGCGGCGACCCGGTCATGTTCAATCCTCTCTACATTCACTCGGGTGTCGGCCTGGGCAAAACCCACCTGCTGCAGGCGGTGACCTGGGCCGGAAATGCCGCAGGCGAGCGCAAGGTGCTTTACCTGACCGCCGAGAAATTCATGTACGGCTTTGTGTCGGCCCTGAGGACTCAGACCGCCCTTGCGTTCAAGGAGGCCCTGCGCGGCATCGGCGTGCTGGTCATTGACGACCTGCAGTTCCTCCAGGGCAAGTCCACCCAGGCCGAGTTTTGCCACACGCTCAACGCGCTCATCGATGCCGGACGGCAGGTGGTTATCGCGTCCGACCGTCCGCCTTCAGACCTGGAAAGCCTCGACGACCGCGTGCGGTCGCGCCTGGCCGGCGGCCTGGTGGTCGAAATGGGCCCCTTGGGCGAAGAACTGCGCTTCGAAATTCTCAGGGCCCGCGTCATGGCGGCCCGCGCCCACCACCCTGCTTTCGATGTGCCTTTGCCGGTGCTGGGTTACATCGCCAAAACCGTGACTCATAACGGGCGTGACCTCGAGGGCGCGCTCAACCGTCTCCTGGCCCATAACAAGCTCACAGGCCATGCAGTCACCCTCGAGATGGCCGAACGTGAAGTCCGCGATCTGATCCGCCCGCAGGAGCCCAAGCGCGTCAAGATCGAGGACATCCAGCGTGTGGTCGCGCGCCAATACAATGTCAGCCGGTCCGACCTGCTGTCATCCCGGCGGACGGCCAATGTGGTCCGCCCGCGGCAGGTCGCGATGTATCTCGCCAAGACGCTCACCCTGCGCTCATTGCCGGAAATCGGCCGGCGCTTTGGCGGCCGCGACCACACCACGGTTCTGCACGCGGTCCGCAAGATCGAGGGCCTCGTCGGCAACGACATGGCTCTGGCCGAGGAAATCGAGATCCTCAAGCGGCAGCTGCAGGAATAATTGCCTCATCATGTCTCGGGCCTGACGGCCCGGGACTGCATCTTGCCAAGCGCCCTTTTGCCAAGCGCCCTTTGTGGACGCACTGGGGATAGGCTCCGTCTAAAGCCTTCCACCCTTGCGATTTTCATGCCGGCGCGTCACCTTTGCCCCCCGGCCGCATTCCGCGTTTCGCCGGCCGGCTATTATGCCTGGTTAGGTTGTTTTGAGGGACGCCGAAGCGGGGCTTCCAATGAAGGTTACAGTCGAGCGTGCAGAGCTTCTCAGATCGCTGGGCCACGTGCATCGCGTGGTCGAGCGCCGCAACACGATTCCGATCCTGGCAAACGTCTTGATCAAGGCGGATCGCGGCAAGCTCAGCCTCAAGGCGACCGACCTCGATCTCGAGGTGACCGACTCGATCGCCGCCGAGACTTCGCCCGGCGGCTCGACGACCGTGCCGGCCCATATGTTCTATGAAATCGTCCGCAAGCTGCCGGACGGCGCCCAGATCGTGCTCGAAGGGTCGGGAGACCGCGCGGTTCTTTCGCTGCGCGCCAACCGATCGCGCTTCACCTTGCAGACCCTGCCGGAAAGCGATTTTCCCGATCTTGCGGCCGGCGAGATGAGTCATTCCTTCAAGCTGTCGGCAAGCGACCTCAAGCGGCTGATCGACAAGACGCAATTTGCGATCTCGACCGAGGAAACACGCTATTATCTCAACGGGATCTATCTCCATACAGCGGGGACCGCCAAGAGCGGCACGTTGCGCGCGGTCGCAACCGACGGCCACCGGCTTGCCCAGGTCGAATTGCCGCTGCCGCAAGGGGCGGCCGGCATGCCGGGCGTGATCGTGCCGCGCAAGACTGTCGGCGAGGTCCAGCGCCTGATTGAGACCGGAGAGGGCGAAATCGCCATCGAGCTTTCGCAAGGCAAGATCCGCTTCACGATCGGCAACGCGGTGCTCACTTCAAAACTGATCGACGGGACCTTCCCCGACTATGCGCGGGTCATTCCCGTCAACAACGACAAGAGCCTGATCGTCGACAAAAAGGACTTCGAGGCCGCCGTGGACCGGGTATCGACAGTGTCGAGCGAACGCGGACGCGCGGTGAAGCTTTCGATCACGGGCGGCCGGCTTGTCCTGTCGGTGACCAATCCGGATTCCGGCAGCGCGACGGAGGAAATCGAGGTCGAGTACACAGCCGATCCGCTCGATATCGGCTTCAATTCAAGGTACCTGCTCGACATTGCGGCGCAGATCGAGGGCGAGGTCGCCGTTCTCAAGCTCGCCGATCCCGGTTCGCCGACGCTCATCCAGGACAAGGACGCGAAGGGCGCCCTCTATGTCCTGATGCCGATGCGGGTGTGACAGGGGTCAGGAATCAGGAATCAGTAATCAGGATCCAGGAATCAGAGTCTTCTTCTCTGATTTCTGATTTCTGATTTCTGATTCCTGATTTCTGATTTCTGATTCCTGATTACTGACCCCTGACTCCTGATCCCTGATTACTGATACCTGATACCTGATCCCTGATTACTGATACCTGATACCTGATACCTGATACCTGATTCCTGATTATGAGCGCCGCCTTCATCCGCCGTCTGGCTCTGACGAATTTCCGCAGCTATCACGCTGCCCAGATCCGGCTTGAGCGCACCGGGCCGGTCGTCCTCACCGGCGCGAATGGTGCAGGCAAGACCAATCTGATTGAAGCGATCTCCCTGCTCACGCCGGGTCGCGGCCTGCGTCGGGCGACCATGGAAGAACTGGCCTTCTCGGAAGGCGACGGGGCCTGGGCCATTTCAGCCGAGATCGAAGGCATGCTCGGTCTCGCCACGCTCGGCACGGGCATCGAGCCGCCGGCAGGGGAGGACGCAGCACCGGCGCGCAAGTGCCGGATCGACCGCGAGACTGCCGGCTCCGCCGCCGCCTTTGCCGACCATCTGCGCGTGGTGTGGCTGACGCCGGCAATGGATCCGCTGTTCAACGGGCCTGCATCGGAACGCCGGCGGTTTCTCGACAGGCTGGTCCTGGCGGTCGACGCGCAGCATTCAAGCCGCGTGGCGGCACTCGAGCGTTCGCTGCGCTCGCGCAACCGTCTGCTCGAGGATCCGCGCAGCGACCCGCACTGGCTTGATGCGATCGAACACGAAACCGCGGAAGTGGCGGTTGCGGTCGCAGCAGCCCGCGCCGAAACCGTGGCGCGCCTGTCGGACGCGCTCGCGGCATCGCGTTCGTCGGCTCCCGGATTTCCACACGCGGAAATCAGCCTGCAGGGATGGATGGAGCGACTTCTCCGCGATCACAGCGCCGTCGAGGTCGAGGATCGCTACCGCGCGCTGCTCAAGGAAAGCCGCGCGCAAGACGCTGCGGCCGGCAGAACGCTCGAAGGGCCGCATCTTTCAGATCTCGGCGTCAACTATGCCGCCAAGAATGTCCCCGCCGCCGACGCCTCGACCGGCGAACAGAAGGCGCTGCTGATCCGCCTCGTTCTTGCCCACGCAAACCTGATCAAGCAGATGACCGGATTTGCCCCGCTGCTGCTGCTCGACGAAGTCGTCGCCCATCTCGACCCGTCGCGGCGGACGGCGCTCTACGACGCGCTTTCGTCTCTCGGCGCGCAGGTCTGGATGACGGGCGCCGATGCATCGGCTTTCAGCGAAATTGCCTCCCGCGCAACGATGTTCGTCGTCCGCGGCGGCGGCGTGGAACCGGTCGACTGATCGGTTCCTTATCTCACGCTCACGTTTTGTTAATTCAAATCCGATCAATTATTGGAAAACAGGAACCATCGCCAAGCGGTCGCTTTTATTATCTAGCGAGGAGACAGGGGCTGATATGACGGAAGCCGCAATCAATCGCTTCAGGAAGGAGCTCGATCGGGCATTCGAGCAGACTCGCGCCGAGCTCGATCGCATCGAGATTCTTGCGGCCGGCCTGGCCGCCTTCAACGCGCCGGTGCCCGGTTACGAGCCGACATTCCACCATCTGCGGCAGCTCAATCTCATGACGCACGAGCTGTCCTCGGACTGACTTCGCTCAGATTTCTCCCAGCAGTTCGCGCCGCTGGCGTTCGGACGCATCCGAATAGCGCCGTAACGCATGCGCCTCACTGAGCAGACCGACCACCTGCCGCCGCTCCACTGAATCAACAACCGCGAGCGCTTCCGCCTCGTAACGGTCGAAGGCGGCAATCGCTTCCTGGGCGGTCATTTGCGGCAGCAGCAGGTGGTCACCATGGCGCAGGATATCGCGCAGCAATACGGTGGCTCCGAGTTCGGTGGCATGGGCCTCAGCGACGATGACCAGGCCGGCGTAGCGGCCGTCCTCATCCACGGCGATGACCTGACTCGTCGATCCGAGCGGGTAAGCCTCGCGAAAGGCCGCGATCGGGGTCTCGACCGGTATGGTGCGCACATCGGCGCGCATCATCTGCCCCACACTGAGGTCGCGAATCCAGCCGACATCGGCGGCGCTGCGAATGGTTTCTCCGCGCAGATGGAAGCGCCAGGTCGCAAACGAATAGCCGAAGAACTCGCGGGTCATTTGCATCGCAATGATTGCTGCGATGACGACCGCGGTCGTCAGCCACAGGTCGCCGGTTGTCTCGAGCGCAATGAACGTCATGGTCAACGGGCCGCCGATCACCGACACTGACAACGCACACATGCCTATGATGGCGTAGGAATCGGAATCGACATGCAGGCCGGGCAGCAAGGCCGCCAGCCCATAGGCAAACAGCTGACCGCCAAGCGCGCCGAGCAGAAGCGACGCAAAGAAAAGCCCGCCACGGAATCCCGAGCCGAGCGAAATCATCGAGGCGATCGATTTGAGCACAAAGATCAGGGCAATCGCGGCAAGCGGCAGTTTGAAAATGCCGGTGAGATGCAGGGCTCCATGGCCGGACGACATCACCTGCGGCGACACAATCGCGATCAGGCCCACAATCGCGCCGCCGATCATGGGACGCAGCGCCGGCTTGATCTTCATGCGCGTGAACAGGAGCTCACAGGCCGCGACGCCGCGCATGAGGACGACCCCGAACACGGCTGCAAGCGCGCCAACAAATGCTGCGATCACCACGTCGTGGACGGCGAGATTTGATACTGCCCCCGTTTCGATGCCGAGACGGACGGGCGTGAAGGCTTGTGCCGTCAGATAGCCGACGAGCGACGCCATGCCGACCGGCGCAAGCGAAGAGATCGCGTAGCTGCCGATGATCAGTTCGAATCCATAGAATGCGCCGCCGAGCGGCGCGCCGAAGGCGCCGGCGATGGCCGCGGCTGCTCCGCAGCCCACGAGCACGCGCATGTCGCTGCGGCGGAGCCGGAAGGAACGCCCGATGGCCGAGGCGATGCCACTGGCGATCTGGGTGTAGCCCGCTTCCAGGCCGACGGACGCGCCGATCCCGCTTGACCACATGGTCTGCGCCGCCACGATCAGGCTGCCGCGCATCGACATGCGGCCGCCGTGCAATGCATTGGCTTCGATCGGGTCCACTTCCGTCCCGCGGCGGCGGGCAATGTATGCCGAGACGACCCCGAACAACAGGCCGCCAATACATGGAACTAAAAACGCACGCAGCGGGTCGAGCATAACCCGTCCGGACAGGCGCTCGCCGGGTTCCAACCCGAAAAAAAACTCGTGCATGTAGCCGACCACCCCGCCCATTGCGGCGACGGCAAGGCCGGCGACCGCACCGACAACAAGCGCAAGCAGGATGACGCTCGACTCCCGCGCGCGCACGATGGCGCGCAGGCGGTGTGGCACTTCGAGCGGACGGTTGAACCAGCGCATGCGGGGCAAATTCGGATCGGCGGGCGACATCACCACACGCTGGCTTAAATGCCATGACGCCCGTGTGTGCAAGCTTTCGAATTGAACGCTTCGGGAGGAATTATTCGCATGCCGGCAAGGGCGCTTTTCGGGCGCACCCGCGGGTCCTGATTCGGGTCAAAAATCGAGTGAAAAAAGTGGGGATTTTATGACGTCGCCTCTTTAAAAAATGAAGCTAAATCAACATATTAACCCGGCTACTTTGTTCTGTACGAGGCCCCGTTTTCGTGCCACACAAATCGCTCATTCCGACTCAATTTTCCGCCCGCTGCGAGGCTGCCGTCGATGGCTGAACCGGCCCGAAAAAACCCATCCGATTATGGTGCCGAGTCGATCAAGGTCCTCAAGGGCCTCGACGCCGTGCGCAAGCGGCCGGGCATGTATATCGGCGATACCGATGACGGATCGGGCCTCCACCACATGGTCTATGAGGTGGTGGACAATGCGATCGACGAGGCCCTGGCCGGCTTTGCGACCGAGGTCGCCGTCACCCTCAATCCGGATGGCTCCTGCACGGTACGCGACAATGGCCGCGGCATCCCGACCGGTATCCACAAGGGCGAAGGCGTGTCGGCGGCTGAAGTCATCATGACGCAGCTGCATGCCGGCGGGAAATTCGACCAGAATGCCTACAAGGTTTCCGGCGGCCTGCACGGCGTCGGCGTGTCAGTGGTCAATGCGCTCTCGACCTGGCTCAAGCTGAAAATCTGGCGCGACGGCAAAGAGCACTTCATGGAGTTCCGCGACGGTGTCGCGGTAGCGCCCCTCAAGATGGCCGGCGACGCGAAGGGCAAGCGCGGCACGGAGGTCACCTTCCTGCCCTCGCCGAAGACCTTCACCATGGTCGAGTTCGACTTCGCGACCCTGGAACACCGTCTGCGCGAGCTCGCGTTCCTCAATTCCGGCGTTGCCATCGTGCTGGCCGATCAGCGACATGCGGTCGAAAAGCGCGAGGAGATGAAATATGAAGGCGGCGTCGAAGCCTTCGTGAAGTTCATCGATCGCAACAAGACCGCGTTGATCCCAAACCCGGTCATGATCAAGGCCGAGCGCGAAGGCATCACGGTCGAATGCGCACTCTGGTGGAACGACAGCTATCACGAAAGCGTGCTGTGCTTCACAAATAATATTCCGCAGCGTGACGGCGGGACGCATCTCGCCGGTTTTCGCGGCGCGCTCACGCGCCAGATCACGCAATATGCTGAAACCATCGGCACCTCTCGCAAGGAGAAGGTCGCACTCACCGGCGACGATTGCCGCGAAGGGTTGACGGCGGTGCTGTCCTGCAAGGTGCCCGATCCGAAATTTTCCTCGCAGACGAAGGACAAGCTGGTCTCCTCGGAAGTCCGCCCCGTGGTGGAGAATGTGATCAATCAGTCGCTGCAGGACTGGTTCGAAATCCACCCATCCGAGGCCAAGGTGATCGTCGGCAAAGTGGTCGAAGCGGCGGCGGCGCGCGAAGCGGCGCGCAAGGCGCGCGAGCTCACGCGGCGCAAGGGCGCGCTCGATGTGTCGTCGCTGCCCGGCAAGCTTGCCGATTGCCAGGAACGCGATCCCGCCAAGTCGGAACTATTCATCGTCGAGGGCGACAGCGCCGGCGGATCCGCCAAGCAGGGCCGAAATCGCGAATTCCAGGCCGTCCTGCCGCTGCGCGGAAAGATATTGAATGTGGAACGCGCCCGGTTCGACAAGATGCTCTCGAGTCAGGAAATCGGCACGCTGATCACGGCGCTCGGCACGGGTATCGGACGCGACGAGTTCAATCCGGAAAAGCTGCGTTACCACAAGATCATCATCATGACGGACGCGGACGTGGACGGCTCGCACATCCGCACGCTGCTGCTGACATTCTTCTTCCGGCAAATGGAAGAGCTGATCAAGCGCGGCCATATCTTCATTGCGCAGCCGCCGCTCTACAAGGTCGCGCGCGGCAAGTCGGAACAATATCTCAAGGACGAACGGGCGCTCGAGGACTACCTGATCACCGCGGGTCTTGAAGATGCGGTGCTGCGGCTGGCCTCTGGCGAAGAGCGCGCGGGCGCGGATCTTCGCAAGCTGACCGAAAATGCGCGCACCATCCGCAGCATCCTGGCCGGACTGCACAGCCGTTACAGCCGCAAGGTCATCGAGCAGGCCGCGATTGCCGGAGTTCTGAACCAGGGCGTGGCCGGCGATGCAAAAAAAGGCGCGGCGGCCGCCGACTATATCGCCAAGCGGCTTGACGCGCTGGAAGATGAAACCGAACGCGGATGGAAAGGCACGTTCGACGAGAACGGCTTCCATTTCGAGCGGACCGTGCGCGGTGTGAAGGAAGTGGCGGTCATCGACCAGGCGCTGCTCGGCTCGGCAGACGCACGCAAGCTCGACGAGTTTGCGCCCTCGTTGCAGCAGATTTTCCCGCGCCCGACACCGCCGGCCATGTTACGCCGCAAGGACGAAACTATCGCCATTCATGGCCCGGTGGGCCTGTTCGAGGCGCTGACGGCGGCGGGCCGCAAAGGTCTCACGCTTCAGCGCTACAAAGGCCTCGGTGAGATGAATCCGGAACAGCTGTGGGAAACCACGCTCGACGCCGATGCGCGGTCACTCCTTCAGGTCCGTATCAAGGAGGTCGACGAAGCCAACGTGCTGTTCGATCAGCTGATGGGCGACCTTGTCGAGCCGCGCCGTCAATTCATCCAGGACAACGCCCTGGCGGCAAGCGTCGACGTCTGAGCGTCGGTTCGCCCGCCACTAGTAGTATTCGCAGACGGCCTCGAGGCTCCAGCCCCAGCAGCGCTGGATAGCCCGATAATAAGAGTTGCAGCCGCCGAGTGCGCAGCCCTGTTCCCAGAACGGGCGGCCGACTTCACGCAACCGGACATAAGGCGAATGGGCGTGGCCGAGAAGGTTGTCGCAGTCGCCGCAATACGGGACCTGCTCGACGACGCGCATGCGGACATCGTAGCCGCCGGCGCGATAATGATGGTGGCGGTGGACCACATGTCCGCGTTCGACCGGCATGTCGGCCGCGCTCGCCGAGCCGGCCAATGCCATGAACAAACCGAATGCCAACGCTACGCGCACGATCCGCATGAAGACCTCTCCCCCGCAAACTGCGCGAACTATAGGGAGCAAAAACCAAACGGCTTTCTTCAAAGGCCTGCAAAGGCGGTTAATTTTCGGAAAACGGTTAAATTTGTCCAAATTTCCGGAATTCCCCGCCTGTTACCGGAGCCAGGGCGGATCACGACGTCAGCTTGGCTCCTATCGTCACGCCGATGACCAGCGCGCCCAGAAAAAGTACGAGGAAAATCCCGAACAGCCACTGTGCAATCGTCGCCGAGGCCGCTTCAACGTCGGTAAAGCCGAATACCCCCGCGATCACCGCAATGATCAGGAAAACGAGCGCCCATTTCAGCATCGCTACCTCCTCATCGGCGTTTCGCTCCAATAATGGATTCGACGCCAATGAGTTCCATCATTGGGCAGGCCGCCCCGGTGCGCGGGTGCGCGGATCGCGCGGGAGCCAGCAGCCGGCATCCACACGCGAGAGAAAATCGCCCATCACGTTATTGAACAGGTCAGGCTCCTCGAGATTGACGACGTGTCCTGTTTTCGGAAACACGACGAGACCGGAGGCCGCGAGGGTGTCCTTGAGAAACAGGCCCGGCTCGATGCAGCGCTCATCTTCATCCCCCACGACGATCAGCGCAGGCGCTGCGAGCTCGCGGATGTCTTTTTCAAAATCATAAAGCGATGGACGCGCACCCTGGAATCCACGCGACATATGCGCCGAGCCCCGGGCATCGTGCTCGGCCAGCCGGGTCGAGAATTCGGCAAATCCGCGCGGATCCTTGAGTTCGAAGGGAATACGGCTCGTGCTGCGACCATAGGTCTGGGCGACCGCGGCCGAGCCCTCTCGTTCGAACTGTTCGGCGAGCTCTCGTGATCGCTTGTGAAACTCCTCGGTGTACCACCGCTCGCTTCCGGAGCCGGCGCCGGCGAGCACCAGCGACCGCACGCGGCCGGGATGATGAAGCGCGACCTGCAAGGCAGTGTAGCCACCCATCGACAGTCCCACGATATGGACCTTGTCGATCTTGAGGTGATCGAGCACCGCCACAGCGTCGCGCATTACGTGCAGGTAACTGTAGGCATTCGGATCCGGCGGGACATCCGAGGGCTTGTAGCCGCGTGCGGCATAGGTAACGCAGCGATAACGCTTGCCGAACTCGCGCAGCTGCGGCTCCCAGCTGCGGTGGTCGCCGGCAAATTCATGCACAAAGAGAATGGGCAGACCCTGCCCCACTTCTTCGAAATAGAGCTTCACATTGTCGGGCGTGACGGCATAAGGCATCGGGATAAATTCAGGCTTCTTTGCCGCGCGTCAAGCCGTATCTGCCTTACCGGCCGTCCCGGCTCTGGAGCTTCATTGCAATGCGGACAAGATCGGCAATGTTGCGTGCGCCGATGCGCTCCATCACCCATGCCCGGTGATTTTCGACGGTCTTCGGACTGATGTTGAGCTTCGCGCCGATTTCCTTGTTGGAAAGCCCGGAGACGGCCAGCTCCATGACCTGGCGCTGACGCGCTGAGAGCGTGTCGAAACGGGATTGCAATTTCTTCAGCTCGGCCGCATCAGCGGCGGGCTGCACTTTGGCCGCCATGGCGTTACGAATGCTGGCCACCAACCGCGACTCGTCAAACGGCTTCTCGATAAAATCGAATGCGCCGACCTTGATCGCCGCTACCGCCATGTCGATGTCGCCGTGCCCGGTGATGAGGATGACCGGCGGGCCTGCTCCTGCCGTCTTGAGGTGCTGGACCAGATCGAGACCCGACATGCCGGGCATTCGCACGTCGGATACGATGCAATCGAACATCTTGCCGCTGTTGATCGCTTCCAGAAAGCTTTGAGCCGAGGCGAAGCCGGACGTCTTGATGTCCTGACGAATGAAATAAAGCCGCAACGAATCCAGCACCGCTTCGTCGTCATCGATGATGGCGATATGCAAGGAAGCGCTCATGTGTGGACCACACGTTCAATCGGCAACGTGAAGTGCACGGCCCCGCCCTTCCCCGCATGGTCGAGCCACAGCTTTCCGCCATGCGCTTCCACGATCGACCGGCACAATGGCAGGCCGATCCCCAAGCCTTCCGTCTTGCTGGAAGACAGCGGCAAAAATGCATTGACGGCAAGCTGCGGCGGAAATCCCGGCCCGCTGTCGAGAACGCGCACCTCGATGAAGCCGTCGTCGGCCGCCCTGGCTTCAATAATGATGGTGCCGCGCCGGTTGCCGCTTTCGGCGATGGCTTCGGTCGAATTGCGCACAAGATTGATCAGAACCTGTTCGACCTGGAGAAGATCGACCATTACGCGCGGCAGGTCGGGCGCGATGACGGAACGGACGATGACATGCGCACGATCGAGCTCGGGCCGGCAGAGTTCGAGCGTTTCTTCCACGATCCGTTCGATGGCGCAGGGAGCGCGGCTGCTGCGATCAAGCCGGACCAGCGCACGCAACTTGCGAACGACATCGGCCGCACGCTCGACCTGGCTGACGGCCTTCTTTGCGGTTTCGGCCACTTTCTCCACGTCAACGGGTGCGGCGCTCATCGCATCATTCACCAGGCGGGTATATGTGCCCGCGGCCATCAGCGGCTGATTGAGCTCGTGGGCGACCGCGGCGGCAAGTTCCCCCATGCTGCCGAGCCGCGAGAGGCGCGACAGCGAATCCTGCTGCAGGCGAAGCTGCGCTTCGGTGCGCCGGCGCTCGGTGACGAGTTCGCCGGCGACCAGACCGGTCATCGCCAGCACGAGCATGAGGGCCTGAAAGGCGGTGACATTGAACGTTCCGGCCGGGAAAAGCTGTATCCCGAGAATCAGGCCCAGTTGCGTGACCAGAATGCCGACGCTGACGCCTTCCGTTCCGGTGCGGACCGCCAGCCACACGATCGGGAGAAAGAGCACGTAAAAAAGCTGGAATTGCTGCTCCTGCGCAAGCCCGAAGACCAGGGCGAGTGCAAGGCCGATCGCAACGAACTGCAGCATCGACTCGGTCGTCATCGGCAGCAGGCGCCGCCGCGTCAGCGCGAAGAGAGCAAAAGGCGCAACGACCGTGACGCCGATGACGTCGCCAACCCAGTAGCGCAATGCCGCCGCCGCAAAGTCCGCGGGCGGCAGCAGTCCGGCGCCGATCATCAAGCTGACATATCCGATCGCGACAAAAGCCGCCGCCACGACGGCGACCAGCAACAGCAGCACGAGGTCGTTCATCGAGCCGAGCGCCGGATCAAAACGTAATTTCGACCGCAGCAGAAATGTGAGCGCCGCGGAATATCCGCCACCGACGAGAACCGACGCGAGAATTTCCACATGCCAAGGCATGGCGAATTGCTGGGTCAACAGATCGGCGAGCAGCGGGCTGACCAGCAGGAACGGAATCATGCGCAGGCCGAAGAGCAGCAGCAAGACGAAGCTCAGACCGGTGCCGGGGTTCCACGGCGTGATTCCCAAATTGGCATAGGGTTCGATGAAACTGATCCAGTCGAGCACCGCATAAGCCGCAAGGTAAACAAGTCCGACGACCAGCTTGTGGGCGTCGAAGACGCGCGGGAATGCCATCGCTCGCAAACGCTCCGCCTGATCGCTGCTCGTCATCAATTCTAAACCTTCGCCACGGCGGCTCCCCGGATATTAATCCCTGGGTGAAATTACCCAAGTGCAACGACCCGGGTGTTTGTCCTGAATTGTATGCACTTTTCACGACTTTATCCTGTCGGCGTGAATCCCCTCGCGCGCTGATGGATTGAAATCGTGCCGACTCGCCTACCGTTGATCGAGGACACCGCCGACCCCTGCGGTCCTCTGCCTTCCGGCCCGGATTCGGTCCGTAAGTCGCGCACCCCTTGCCGTGACGCAATGCAGCTGCCGGCGGTCTCGGTTTTCGTCAACTGGGCGGCGCTCGTCGCGCTTTGGGCACTGCCCTACCTCACATTACTCGACCGGCTGAATATCGACGCTGCGCAATCCGCGCCGCTGCAATGGTCGCTGCTGATTGTCGGCGCACTCGGACTCGCCGGCGTGCTGTATGCGGCCTGGAGTCGAACGCTCGATCCCGCCTGGCGCAGCCGGCAAGGCTTCTCGATTCGAAAACAGCTCTTCCGCAGGCCGACAACGCCGATCGCCTGACGAAACCGCGCGGGACCGAAGAATGACCGACCTGTTGAACGGCATCGGCGTCAATACGCAGCCGCAATTCTGGATCTCGGTCCTTCAGATCATCTGGATCAACGTCCTGTTGTCCGGCGACAACGCAATCGTCATCGCGCTCGCCTGCCGCAACCTGCCGCGGAAGCAGCGCCTGTCAGGGATGGTGCTCGGCACCGGTGTGGCGCTGGTGCTGCGGCTGATTTTCGCGACCATTGTCTCGACGCTGATGCTTCTGCCTTACGTCAAGATTGCGGGGGGCGTAGCGCTGTTCTGGATCGCGGTGAAACTCCTGACGCCGAACGACGAAGGCTCCGACGGAGAAGCGGCATCGGACAGTCTTTGGCACGCGGTAAAGCTTATCGCCGTCGCCGACGTCGTCATGAGCCTCGACAATGTCATTGCGGTGGCGGCTGTCGCCGATGGAAGCCTCGCGCTGCTGATATTCGGCCTCGGCGTCAGCATTCCCGCAATCGTTGCGGGTGCAAACATCATCATGGCGATGCTCACCTATTTCCCGCTCATCATCTGGGCCGGCGCGGCATTGCTTGGATGGATCGCCGGCGAGGTCATTGCCAGCGATCCGGTCATCGCCGATTACGCCGCTGCATTCGGCGCCGGCGCAGCGGAAAAGACCAGGCTGGCCTGCGCGGTCATCGGCATGGCGGGCACGGTCAGCGCCTGTCTGATCAGCCGCGCGCGCCAGCGCGCGCCAAAGCTCGACTATTAGAGCGTCAGAACAGGTCCAGATATTCCTTTTGCTCCCAGGACGTCACTTCGGGCTGCTCGACCGAATCCTTCTGGAAACGTTCGAGTTCCGCCGCCTTGATGTGGGTGTAGTAGTCGACGAAAGCGGCGCCCAGCCCGGCGCGGAATACGTCGTCGGTACGCAGCGCCACCAGAGCCTCGGTCAGGTTTTTCGGCAGCAGCGCTGCGGCCGTTTCGTAAGGCGTGTCCGCCGACGGGCCGGGATCAAGCCGGCGCGCAATGCCGTCGAGCCCCGAATAGATCTGCGACGAAACATAGAGATACGGGTTGGCGGCCGGTTCGCCGGCCCGGTTCTCGAGCCGCGTTGCGGCATCGCCCGATTGGCCGAGCACGCGAATCATGACGCCGCGATTGTCGCGCGCCCAGATGGCGCGATCCGGCGCCAGTGAATAGGGGCGATAGCGTTTGTAGCCGTTGATGGTCGGCGTGGTGAAAGCCGCCGCCGCGCGCGCATGCGCCAGCAGGCCGGCAAGATAGTAACGGCCGACGGTGGATAGACCATCGGGATGGTCAAAAGCGAAGGCGTTTCGCTTCGATTTCATCTCGACCAGGGACTGATGCAGATGCCAGCCGCTCGACATCACGTTGGCCAGCGCCGGCCGGCACATGAAGCTCGCGAGATAGCCGTGACGGCGCGCAATCTGCTTCACGGCGGAGCGGAACAGCACCATGGTGTCGGCTGCGGCAATGCCGGCTTGCGGCCCGAAGGTGAATTCGCACTGGCTCGGGCCAAGCTCGGATTCGACCGAGCGCAGCGGCAGGCCCAGCCGCTCGACGCCGCGGCGAAGGATCGTCACCGCCGGATCGAGCATGTCGTAACGCGACTCGGTGAGATACTGGTAGCCCTGCGTCAGCAGGCTGACGTCGGGCGCTTCCGGCGGCCAGGTGGCGTCGGCAGGCGCAAGCCGCGGATTTTCCAGCTTGAACAGGTGGAATTCGACCTCCAGACCGGCAAGAAAATCGAAGCCAGCCTTGCCGAGCGAGTTGAGCGCGTCGCGGCACCGCGCTCGCGCCGAAAATGGCACCGGCTTGCCGTCGGCAAAATAGATGTCGCAGAGCAGCCAGCCGGTCTTGTCCGCCCAGGGCAATATGCGAAACGTGTTCGGATCGGCGAGCATGAGAAAGTCGCCACCGCCCTGCATTTCCGGCATGGCAAAGCCGCCGCCCGGCGTGAATACCGGGTAAACCGTGCGATGCGCCGTGTCCTTTGCAAGCAGCGTGGTCGTCATCGTGACGCCGTTGCGCATGGCCCTCGCGGCTTCCGACGCCAGCAAGGTCTTGCCGCGCAGCACGCCGTGCTGATCGGCAAACGAGAACCGGACGACCTCGAGCTTTTCCTTTCTGATGGTGCGCTCGATCTGCGCCGCGGCCTTGGCCTGCGCGTCGCTCCACAGGCCGTGGCGCTCGACGAAGCTCACGGCTGTTCGCGAAGACGACACCATCGCCGGACCTTCAGCCGGCCCGGCCGGGATGGACACGAGCCGGGACACACCGGCGGTGCATGTCAGCGGCCATTCGCCCAGCTCGCAGCCTGCCGCTTGCTCGCCTCGCTGGTGCGCCAATAACCCTGCCAGTCGTCGGCAGGCCCGATGCCGTCGATCGCCGCCGGCCCGGTAATCGCAGCGGCCTCGCCCGGATCGAGCACCATGATCGGTTTCCGGCCTTTGCCTGCCTGCTCGATCGCATCGCGCAGCAGCTTGCGATAGGCGCTGATCGCCTTGTCCGATGTCCCGAGATGCTCGGTGGTGCGGTCCTGGATCGCACCCATCGACTCGCACGCCCATTGATCGTGAACGTTGATATCGGCCCCCATGCCCGTATAGGTGTCGTGCTCCTGCTCGTGCGGATCAAACCCGTAGTCGTTGCTCTTGTTCTTGTTCGGGATGTAGTCGGGCAACTGGTAGAGCGCGAGGCGCTGGCGCCGCATTTCCTCCTTGTTCACCGGCGAGCCGAAGCTCGTAAAGATGGCGTACCAGTAGTGCCTGTGGTCGTCGATCGGGACATGCCATTGCGTGATCGTCATCTCGCGGCTCATGGGAATGACGAACGCGTTTGGAAACATCAAATTCGTCACACGCACATGCGTGCTCTCCTCGCTGATCTGCCGCAGCGTCACCAGCCTGAATCCGAATTCAGTCGGTTCAACCTCAATGCGCGGCCGCGTGAATTCGCGCATGATGCGCGACATCGGCATGTCGGAATCGCGCGACGTGTCGCGGAAAAGTTTTCCATAACCCTGACTCGGATCCTCGTCGTGAAAAAAGCGGTGCAGGAACGAGGTGTGCACGGGATCGATCCCCACCTCCAGCGACTGCAGCCAATTGCAGTCAATCATGCCCTTGAATGCGAAGGTATGGCTCGCCGGCGCAACAAAACAATCGAAGCGGGAGAATGCCGGCGGCGCGCCCGGTCCGAGATAAGCGAAAAGGACGCCGCTCTTCTCCACCACCGGGTATGATTTCTGACGCACATTGGCGCACAGATTGCTGTCGTCGGGTTCGGCCGGCGTCTCGAGACATTTGCCGTGCACGTCGAACAGCCAGCCGTGGAAAGCGCAGCGCAGACCCCCGCCTTCGAGGCGGCCATAGGCGAGATCGGTCCCGCGGTGCGGGCAATGCCGGCCGATCAGGCCGTAGCGGCCCTTGTTGTCCTTGAAAATCACGAGATCTTCGCCGAGCAGCCTGATGGCCTTGACCGGGCGGTTGCCCGACAACTCATCAACGAGCGCGGCCGGCTGCCAATAATGCCTCAGCAGATTGCCGGCGGGAGTGCCCACGCCTGTCCGGGTGATGAAATCGTTCTGCTGTTCGCTCAACATCGGCAATCGTCCCCTTCGCTGAAGGGACGACTTTATACGAACTCCGCGATCGACCGGAAGCGATGCGTGCCGCGAACCAGAACGGCCGGCGCCCGGACCGGCCGTGACCATTGCGGATTGCGGGATTCGGCCCTAGTGGCGCGCGGCCCAGCCCGCGTCCATGCGCCGGCGCCAGGCTGTCTGCCGCAGTCCCATCAGTCTGCTCGCCGCGACCTTGGCTTCGGCGCGCGAGGTCGCCGCGCAGGTCCGGTATTCGAGATCGGAGACGCGCGAAACCAGCGGCTGCTTGCGGAAAAGCCGCGCGAACGCGCCGACCCCGCCATTGAGCTTGAGATCGGCCAGCGAGTTGGCGACATTGCCTGAATGACCGAATGCGACGACACGTCCCGTCATCGTGTGGCGCACTTCATACACGCCGGGTCCAATCGGAGCCTCTACGTGATCGCCGCTTTGCGCATCGGGAAATCGTTTCCAACTGCTCCAGGTCTGAACCATTAAAATATCCTCGAATCGATCAAAAGGCCGCTCCAGCAACGCGACAACTAACCATTGGTTCCGTCAGGTCAACGGCGGTTGTTGATAAACAGGCAAACACGGCTGCAGCGGGGCGGCCACCGCTTCGCGGTATTTACGCTAATTAGCGGGGTTAATGGCCCGGCAGCACCAGAATCTTCGGATTGGCCGGCAGATTCGTCTTTGACACTATCACCGAGGGTACCTCGGAAACCTCGACTTCCCATTCCTGCCGGACGCGATCAAGGAAGCGATCGAGGGTGTAGGTGCTGAAAAAGTGCATCGGAATCATCAAGCGCGCCTTGAGCGCATGCAGCACTTCGATCATGCCGTCGAGATCAAGCGTATAGGAGCCGTCGACCGGCACGAGGACGACGTCCGGCCGGCCGATCTCGTCGAGCTGCTGTTGCGTCAGCGTGTGATGCAGATGACCGAGATGAACAACGCAGAGACTGGCAATCTCGAAAATGAAGATGGAGTTGCCGTGCCGCTCGGTGCCTCCATCGAATGTTCGAATATTGGTCGGAACATTGCGGATGCGCACGTCCTTGTACTGGAGATCGATCCGGGCAGGTTTTTCGTTTTCGGCCCAACCGTGCAGCACGTATTTAATTCCGGGATCGGGCGACAGGCTGTAATGAGTTGAATGCGCGTGGTTCATCGTCGCGATATCCGGAACCACGGGAGGGCGAACATAGTCGTTATAATCGGTGGCGATGCGAACGAGTTGCGGACTCTCGATCAGAAACGTCGCATGACCGATATAGCTCAACCGCACCTGGTCGCGTTCCAGCGCGGCGAGTCTCAGGGATGCGGCCTCAACCGCCGGCGGGCGGGCGGCGACGAGACCGGGACAGCTCTGCATCATTTCAGGTTTGGGTGCCGACGGCGCGGCGCCCTGTGCCAATGCTTGCGCCGCTCCGCAAAACATGAACACGGCAACTGAAAATATTTTCAGGAATCCGTCACGCATGTCTGCCGTCTCACGCCCCCTGGATACGGCGAATCTGACATGCTTTTGACGTGCCTGCTACCGGCCTCACGCGCAAATGAACAGCGGCGCCAGATGGCGCCGCCGAAATTTACTCGTCTCGATGCGATATCAGAACTGCTCGAAATAGCGCCGGTCGCGCATCGACACGATGATGCCTTTGGGCGTGACCACGACCCAGCGGCCGTCTTGCCGCCTGATCTGTTCGACCGGCCCGAGACCGGGCAGCGGCGCACCGGGCACCACCTGATATATGTCGCCATGACCCTGCACATAGATATAGCCGTCGCGCATTTCGCGGATCGACCAATCCATGACGACCGAGGGACGAGCCGGCTGGACGGTTCCAGGCGGGCGCGATGCCGGCAGTGGTGCCGACGCTTGCGCCGACGGCGGTACAGTCTGCAGAGGCGCAATTGATCCTGTGATTTCGGCGCCCTCGCGATTGAGACGATCACTGAGCTTGGTGAACTGCGCGTGCGCCGACTTGTTTGCGGCCTCGAGGCTCGCCTTGAGACCGGTGATCTCCATGGACAGCCGCGCGATCGACTCTTGCGCCGCCCTGTTTTCCTGAACGGCGGCGGTGACATCGGATCGCGAAAGTCCGCCCGTTGCCGCGATCCCGGCGACCGCACCGATGGCGGCGGCGATCGTTACGCTTGCGGCAAGGACAGCGTAGCGCCTGTGACGTGGCCGCAGCTTGGGCCGCAGCTTGGGCCGCGGCATTCGGGCAAACCCGGCGCGCATGCGTTCCATGATGGAGACGCGTGCCGTCGATGACTCTGCCGCATCGTCAGAACCCGCGGGTGCGGCCGCCCCTTCCATCGTCAAGGCGGTGACGGGCGGCGCAAGAGCCGCAGCTTCAGTTTGAATTTCAGTATGGAGTTCCTGGGCAAGGTCGGTTGCGTGGGATTCCTCCGGCTCATCCTTTGCTGGCGAGACGGACGGAGATTGGAAGAACGGCAGTTCGGCGGTCTGGTTCTGGTCCGAAGAATTGCCGGGATTTGCCGCCGCATCGCTGTTGATTTCATCGATCATCTTGCGCTTGGCCATGGCGCGGCACCCTCGAATGGTTGTTCACCAATCGGTAACTACGTTTGGTTACCAATTGGTTACCGTCCGGTTGCGGCCCGCCTCTCGCCCGGCATAACACCCGCACGGACCCTGCCCGCGTCCGGATAACGTCGCACCGGACGCTTCTCGGTCCGCGTGAGATGTCGGCCCAGTTCCGGCATCTCACGCATCTTTTTTCCGCCAATCCGTGAATCGTGTCGCGGCTATAGAGCCAGCCCCGACTCGGCCGCGCGCGCCTGGAGAGACACGGCAGGGCGAGCACCGACATGCTGGATGACTTCAGCCGCGGCAAGCGCACCAAGACGAGCGGCGGTACGATGATCCCTGCCGCGCGCCAGACCGACAAGAAAGCCGGCCGCAAACAAATCGCCGGCGCCGGTCACGTCGGTGACCCGATCAACCGGCTCGGCGGCCACAGACATGACCGCATCGTTTGAGACGACAACGCAGCCTTTCTCGCTGCGCGTCACGACCGCAAGCTTCGCATCACCGCGCAACGCCGCAACGGCAGTGTCGAAGTCGGCCGTTTCATAAAGGCTGTGCAGTTCGCGCTCGTTTGCAAAAACAATATCGACCGTTTTCTTCCTGATCAGGTCGAGAAACTCGCCGCGATAGCGGTCGACGCAGAATGCGTCGGAAAGCGTCAGCGCTACCTGGCGTCCGGCCTTGTGTGCAATCCCGGCTGCCTTGACGAACGCTTCCTTCGCCTGCGGCGGATCCCACAAATAGCCTTCGAGATAGGTCAGCGCCGCGCTTGCAATCTGCCCCTCGTCGATATCGCCCGGCCGCAGATCCTGCGCCGCACCGAGAAACGTGTTCATGGTGCGCTCGCCATCCGGAGTGACCATGATGTAACAACGCGCAGTCGAGGGCCCGTCCTTCGCCGGTTTGGTCTCGAAGGCAACACCCGCGGCGCGGATATCGTGCGCGAAGCTGCGCCCGAGCTCGTCATCCTTGACCTTGCCGACAAAGGCCGCACGCGCGCCGAAACTCGCGACGCCGACAATCGTGTTGGCCGCCGACCCGCCCGAGCTTTCGACTGCCGGCCCCATTGCCCCGTAGATTGCCTCGGCGCGCGGTTCGTCGATCAGCGCCATGGCACCCTTGTGCATTCCTTGGGCGACGAGGAAATCGTCCTCGGCGCGGGCGATGACGTCGACTATGGCGTTGCCGATGCCGAGCACGTCGTAGCGGGTGGCGGTCATGCGTTGTCCTCGTTGGTGGCGCGGCACTATATCGGGCAAGCCAAGTCAAGCAATGCGCGCTACAGGGGATAAATGAGGGCGGAGGCCCACTCGTGCGCCTGCTGCTTTTGAGGTCTCGCTAGTGAGGAGGTGGAAGCCTGTTCAACACTTCCAGACTCCACCAGACAAAATATGCGCCGATCAGAATGCCGAGCCCCACTTTCAGCAATTGGATGATCAGCTCGCCTTTGCTCATCGATAGCCCACCCACAGACCGCGCCGCCGTTCGGGCTCACCTATAATGGAATGGCGCCGCGTTTGATATTGCTATTCTGTACCGAGTATTTCGTTCCGGGCGGCAGGGGTTGCGCGGCACCCGCCATCATGCGATGCCGCCCGCCATAATCGCGGAGAATTAAGCCTATGGCGTTCAAGGAACGCGTCTTTTCAGGCGTTCAGCCGACCGGCAACCTGCATCTCGGCAACTATCTCGGCGCCATCACGAAGTTCGTGGCGCTGCAGGAACGCTATGATTGCATCTATTGCGTGGTTGATCTTCACGCCATCACGGTGTGGCAGGACCCGAGCGAACTGCCGCGCGCAACGCGCGAAGTGACGGCCGCCTTTCTGGCCTGCGGCATCGATCCGAAGAAGCACATCATCTTCAACCAGAGCCAGGTTGCCGAGCATGCCGAGCTTGCCTGGGTCTTCAATTGCATCGCGCGCGTCGGCTGGCTCAACCGCATGACGCAATTCAAGGAAAAGGCGGGCAAGGACCGCGAGAACGCCTCCGTCGGGCTGTATGTCTATCCGAACCTGATGGCGGCGGACATTCTTGTCTACCGCGCGACGCATGTTCCGGTCGGCGAGGACCAGAAGCAGCATCTCGAGCTCTCGCGCGACATCGCGCAGAAATTCAACAATGATTTTTCCGCGTCGATCCACGCGCATGGTTACGGCGACACCTTCTTTCCGCAACCGGAGCCGATCATTCAGGGGCCGGCGACACGCGTCATGTCGCTGCGCGACGGATCGAAGAAAATGTCGAAATCGGAAGCGTCGGATTATTCGCGCATCAACCTGACCGACGATGCCGACGCGATTGCGCAAAAGATTCGCAAGGCCAAGACCGATCCGGAACCGCTGCCGGGCGAGGAGAAAGGTCTCGCGCCGCGACCGGAAGCCGACAATCTCGTCGGCATCTATGCCGCCCTCCAGGGCATCAGCAAGGCCGACGTGCTCGGACAGTTCGGCGGCGGGCAATTTTCGACTTTCAAGACGGCGCTGGCCGATCTGGCTGTCGCCAAGCTCGGCCCGATCGGCGCCGAAATGAAGAAGCTGGTGCAGGATCCGGTCTATATCGATTCAATATTGGCCGAGGGATCGCAGCGCGCCCAGCTCATCGCCGCCGAAACCATGAAGGCGGTCAAGGATATCGTCGGATTCGTGCGGCGGTAGTTTGCAGCGCGGTAAATCCGCCTTGTCGCCGCGGCGCCTGCCGTGCCACCATTGCACGCTTGTGAACCCCATTCAGCGCAAATGATCGGGCGGGAGCGTCGCGACCATGAGCAGCAGGCGCCGCAGTTACGAGGTCGGCCACAAGCGGAAATACCTCGTCGTCATCGACGACACCGAGGAGTGCGACCGCGCCGTCTATTGGGCCGCGAAGCGCGCCGGACGCACCAAGTCGCAGATCGTCATGCTGCGCGTCATCGAGCCGGGCGATCGCAATCAGCAATGGCTGGGTGTCGCCGACCTGATGAAAGCGGAGGCGCAGGAGGCGGCGAATGCGGCGCTCGACAAATTCGCGGCGCGCGCAAAAAAGATCGCCCGCATCACGCCGGACCGGGTGATCCGCGAGGGGGACACCGCCGAGGAGATCGTCAAGCTGATCGACGACGACGCCGACATCGGCATCCTCGTTCTGGCCGCCGCCCCCGGCAAGGAAGGACCCGGCCCGCTGGTGAGCAATCTTGCGAAGACCGCCGGCACCTTCCCGATCCCGGTTGCAGTCGTGCCCGGTCATTTGAGCGACGAGGAAATCGACGCGAGTTCCTGACGTGTCGTTCCGAAACGCCGTCACCGCCACCCCGGAATCACGGGAGAAACACTGGATCTGCCCCGGATTGAGCCCAGTTGACCGCAACGGGCGCAAGCGCCATCTATGACTTATACTGTGATCGCCCGCGGGCCTTGAACCCGTATGAGGCAAGGAGACAATGATGTTCATCCAGACCGAAGCCACGCCCAATCCGGCGACGCTGAAATTCCTGCCAGGTCGCAGCGTGCTCGACAACGGAACACTCGACATGCCGAGCCGTGACGCCGCCCAGCAATCGCCGCTTGCCATCCGACTGTTTGACATCCCGAATGTCGGGGCAGTTTTCTTCGGCTCCGACTTCATTGCGGTGACCAAAACCGACGGCGAATGGCAGCAGCTCAAGCCGGCGATTCTCGGCGCCATCATGGAGCACTATATGTCCGGCGCGCCCTTGCTCGCGGATGACGCCAAGCCGACAGAGCGCTCAGCTGACGAATTTTTCGACGCCAAGGATGCCGAGACCGTCGCCACCATCAAGGACTTGATCGAAACCCGCGTGCGGCCGGCGGTGGCCGGAGACGGCGGCGATATCACCTTCCGCGGCTACAAGGAAGGTATCGTCTATCTCAACATGAAGGGGGCCTGTTCCGGCTGTCCCTCGTCGACGGCCACGCTCAAGCACGGCATCCAGAACTTGCTCAGGCATTTCGTTCCCGACGTTGTCGAAGTACGGCCTGTCTAACCGTCGAGATTGCGGATCCGATTATCGCGCAGCTGTGGATTCCGGGCCTTCACCCACCCGGAATTGCCCCGAAACCGTACCTCGGCGGTGGTAAACTTGATCCATGCGGGTGCTCGCCATCGATACCGCCCTTGAAGCCTGCTCGGTCGCGCTGTTTGACACGGCGCACGCCGAAGCCGGGGCGCATGAAACGCTCCCGATGGAGCGAGGCCATGCCGAAGCGCTGATGCCGCTGATCGCACGCGTGCTTGATCGCGCGAGAACCGATATCGACTCACTCGACCGCATTGCCGTAACCACCGGACCGGGCAGTTTCACCGGCCTGCGTGTTGGAATATCCGCGGCGCGCGGGATCGCGCTTGCGGCCGGCAAGCCGGCGATCGGCCTGACGACCCTGGCCGCTTTCGCGGCTCCGTTTATCGCCGCCGACGACTCGTTGCCGGTCGTCGTCGTCATCGATGCAAGACACGATCATGTCTATCTCCAGGTGTTCGGCCCTGCCGGCCGCACGATCGTCGCGCCGCGCATTGCACCGCTGCGGGAAGCGTTGCGTGTTTCCTCGACAGGCGCGCCGCGTATCACCGGCAACGCCGCCGGCAAGCTCGCAGCCTTGTGGCCGGCAGGCGAGCATGCGCCGACGCGTGTCGAACAGCGTGGTGCACCGGACATCACCTGGGTGGCGCGACTCGGTGCGGCCGCGACCGATTTGCGCACACCGCCCAAGCCACTCTATCTGCGCGCGCCTGACGCCCATCCACAGGACGCCGTGCAGCTGGCTCGCCGATGATCGGGTTCATCAGCAGCCTCCTTGGCCGCGGCGAGGTGGCGATCTCCGAAGCGGACGCGCGCGACGCATCGTTCATCGCCTCGTTGCATGGCGCTTCGTTTCGTCGCGGCTGGAGTGAAGGCGAGGTTGAAGTTCTCCTTCTCGACCGCCGCGTTGTCGCTCATCGCGCCCTTCTCGGCAAAAGGCTTCTCGGTTTCATCATGTCGCGACTGGCCGAGGACGAGGCCGAAATCCTTTCGGTGGCCGTGGCCGGCCGCCGGCGTGGGCGCGGGCTCGCGCGCCGTTTGCTCGAGCTCCATTTGCGCCGTCTTGCCGGTCTCGGCGTTCGCACGGTTTTTCTTGAGGTCGACGAACACAATGTGCCGGCGCTGCGGCTCTACCGGCGCGCCGGGTTCGCCGAAGTCGCCCGGCGGCCCAATTACTATCCGGCCGAGGACGGGGCTGCCGCCTCAGCACTGGTTTTCCGGCGCGATCTGGCATGACCGTCCGATGGACACGTGCCGGACGCAATCAATATGATATCAATAACGGCCGGCCCCGAACCGGGATCCTAATGTGAGCGGCGCAGGAAAACAGACGATCGAGAAAAAGAACTTCGAGGCGCTTTGCGCGGCCAAAGGCATGCGCATGACGGAACAGCGTCGCATTATTGCTCGCGTGCTTGCGGAATCGGACGATCACCCGGACGTCGAAGAGCTCTATCGGCGATGCGCCAAGGTGGACGAGCATATTTCGATCTCTACGGTCTATCGCACGATGCGGCTGTTCGAGGATGCGGGCATCATCGAACGGCACGACTTTCGTGAAGGCCGCGCCCGTTATGAAGCCAGCTCCGATACCCACCATGACCACCTGATCAACCTGCGCAATGGCGAGGTGATCGAATTCCAGTCAGAGGAGATCGAGCGGCTCCAGGCGGAAGTCGCGCGAAAGCTCGGCTATAGGCTTGTCGATCATCGGCTCGAGCTTTACGCAGTCCCGCTCGACGACGGCAAGAAACGTTAGGTATGATCGCCACGGCGCGCGCGCTTTTTATAGCGGTCTTCTTTTTCACGATGACGCCGCTGCTGATCTCGATCCAATGGCTGCTTGGCAAGGCCGGCTTGCCTGGCTGGGGCTTCATCGCATCAAATTATTATCGCGTGCTTTGCGCATTGCTGCGCATCCGTGTCCGCCTGATCGGGCAGCCGGTCCGGGGGAAAGCCGTGCTCTTCGTTTCCAACCACGTGTCCTGGGTCGACATTGTCGTGATCGGTTCGATCTTGCCCGTTGCGTTCGTCGCCAAGCGCGAAGTTGCGAGCTGGCCGCTGGTCGGCATCACCGCCAAGATGCAGCGCACGGTGTTTGTCGACCGCGCGCGCCGCCACCAGGCCGCTGATGCGGTCACCGAAATTCTCAAACGTCTGAGTGATGGGGTGTCGGTGGTTCTGTTTGCGGAAGGCACGTCGAGCGACGGCAACCGTGTGCTGCCCTTCCGTTCGGCGCTGCTCGGCGCGGTAGAAGAAGCGGCCAGCGGTTTCGTGACCCAGCCGATGTCGATCTGCTACACCGATATGCACGGGATACCTATGGGACGTCAGCATCGTCCGCTGGTTGCGTGGTACGGCGATCTCGACTTCATTCCGCATATCAAGGCATTCATTGCGCGCGGCGCGGTCGATGCCGTCATCCACTATGGTCCGCCGGTCGCCTCCAGCCCTTCCGCCGGCCGGAAAGTCATCAGCCGGCGGCTCGAGGCGACTGTGCGTGCGCTGCTCGTGACGGCATTGCGCGGACGGGCCTTGCCAGCACGCGCTGTGGACGAAGCCGGTTAATTTTCACCCTGGCATCGGAGGGTCTTATTTTCGTTGTAAAATCAAATATATGGTGCTGCAGGACAAAGCCAGCACAGGCAGGCTAGATTGGCCGCGCTTCGAACCGGAATGACATGAGCAGACCCCGCAAAGTCCACGTCAAATCGTTCGGTTGCCAGATGAATGTCTACGATTCGCATCGTATGGCAGACACGCTGGCGCCCGCGGGGTTCAGCGAGACGCCGCACCCCGAAGACGCGGACCTGGTGATTCTCAACACCTGCCACATTCGCGAAAAGGCGGCCGAAAAAGTCTATTCCGAAATAGGCCGCATCCGTGAACTCAAGGACGCAGCTGCGCGCGAAGGCCGCCAGATGCTGATCGCCGTCGCCGGCTGTGTCGCGCAGGCGGAGGGGAAGGAAATCGTGCGCCGTGCCGGTGTCGTCGATGTCGTCGTCGGCTCGCAAAATTACCACCGGCTGCCGGACATGATCGCACGAGCGCAGTCCGGCGAGAAAATCATCGACACGGAATTCCCGGTCGAGGACAAATTCGACGCGCTCGCGGCGCCGCGACGCGACGCAATCGCCAGGCGCGGGATTTCCGCATTCGTCACCGTGCAGGAAGGCTGCGACAAATTCTGCACATTCTGCGTCGTACCCTATACGCGCGGCGCCGAAGTCTCGCGTCCGGTCGAAAAGATCGCCGCTGAAGCCGCGCGGCTCGCCGACGCAGGCGTGCGCGAAATCACGCTCATCGGGCAGAACGTCAACGCCTATCACGGGTCCGACAAAAATGGCCGGCCGTCAAGCCTCGGGCGGCTGCTGCGCCGGCTCAGCGAGGTGCCGGGCATTCTTCGCCTGCGTTACACCACCAGTCATCCGCGCGACATGGACGATGATCTGGCCGCAGCCCATCGCGATCTTCCGGCGCTGATGCCCTGCGTGCATTTGCCGGTGCAGTCAGGTTCCGACCGGATCCTGGCCGCGATGAACCGCAGGCACACGCGCAAGGATTATCTCGACGTCATCGAGCGTCTTCGCGCAGGCCGCAGCGATCTTGCCTTTACTTCCGACTTCATCGTCGGCTTCCCCGGCGAAACAGATGCGGATTTCAGCGACACGCTCACCCTTATTGACGAGGTCGGATTCGCCGGGGCCTTTTCGTTCATGTATTCGCCCCGGCCGGGAACGCCCGCGGCGGATATGGACGGCCAGATCCCCGCGGATGTGAAGTCCGAGCGCCTGCAGCGATTGCAGGCCGCCCTCACCCGCCACCAGCGCGCTTTCAATGCCGGCTTCGCCGGACGGACACTCGATGTGCTGCTGGAAAAGCCGGGACGGCTCGCGGGGCAGCTCGTCGGCCGTTCGCCATATCTGCAGGCGGTGCAGGTGATGGCGCCCGCCCGTTTCATCGGCTCGGTGCAAAGCGTCACCATCGATGAGATCGGCAGCAACAGCCTGTTCGGGACGCTCGCCGGCGGACCTCATATTCGGACACTCGCGGAAGCAGGAGCCTGAGACACCTTTGCGCACCACGGATCCCGTGATCCCGCCGGCTGCGGCCTCGGAAGAGACCGCCACGACACAGAGCGTCCTTGCATTCGAGGACAACAGGCTTGCCTCGATGCTGTTCGGACAGTACGGACAAAATCTCGC
>DATEKG010000100.1:0-13495 GCA_035277565.1 Pseudolabrys sp. | reverse complement strand
TTGCGCGTCACGTGGCGCGAAGGCGAGCATGACTTTACTCCGCTTTTGTTTGTGTGCAAATAATTGGACGAGCCAGGCGGAGGGCGTGATGCCGCATATCAGCGTACGCGACGGGACGCGCCTTTACTACGAAGAGGCGGGTCAGGGTACTCCGGTCGTCTTTGTGCATGAGTATGCGGCGGACTATCGCACCTGGGAGCCGCAGATGCGGCGGTTCGCACGGTTGCACCGCTGCGTCACCTATAGTCAGCGCGGCTATCCGCCCTCGGACATTCCGAACGATCCGGACAAATACAGCCAGGATTGTTTCCGCGACGACGTCATCGCGGTGATGGACGCGCTCAAGCTCGACAGAGCGCATGTCGTCGGCCACTCGATGGGCGCGCTGACAGCGCTCCACGTTGGCATCCGCTATCCTCAGCGGTGCATTTCTGTGACGGCTGCCGGCTGCGGCTACGGTTCGAGTGCCGACAAGAAGGTTGTCGAAGAGACGCGCGCGGCGTCGCGCGAGACCGGAAAGATGTTTGCCTCCGAGGATATCAAGACTGCTGCGGTGCGCTATGCCGATGGCCCGACGCGGCAGGCGCACAAGAACAAGGATCCGCGCGGCTATGCCGAATTTGTGCGAATGCTGAGCGAGCATTCCGCGCAAGGTCATTCTCTGACCATGATCAATCTGCAGGCCAAGCGGCCGACGCTTTGGGACATGGAAGCGGAACTCAGAAAATTCTCCGTCCCGCTGCTCGTCGTGGTTGGCGACGAGGATGACTGGTGCGTTGATGCCAGTATTTTCCTGCGCCGCATCGCTCCGACGGCGGGCCTTATGGTCGTTCCGCGTACTGGGCACACCCTGACCAGCGAGGAGCCGGAAAAATTCAATGGCGCGCTGGCCGAATTTTTCGCGGATGCCGAAGCGGGCCGGTGGCTTGCCCACAAACCACATTGAAAATCCGGGAGAGAGCGATGGACCTCAAGCTCAAGGGAAAAACCGCGCTAGTCACGGGCGGCAGCGAAGGCATCGGCAAGGGCATCGCGCTGGCCTTTGCGAAAGAAGGAGTCGACATCGCCATCTGCGCGCGACGCAAGGAGCCGCTGGAGGCGGCGGCGAACGAGATTGCCAAGGCGACAGGCCGCAAGATCGTCGCCATTCCTGCCGATCTGCGGCAGGACAAGGACGCCAGGAATTTCGTCGAGCAGGGCCACAAGGCGCTCGGACGTGTCGATATTCTGGTCAACAATGCGGGCTCCGCCGCCGGCGGCGTTATCGAGCATTTGACCGAAGACGACTGGGACAAGGGTCTGCAGCTCAAATTCATGGGTTATGTGCGCTGCCTGCGCTACGTGCTGCCGATCATGGTGAAACAGGGCGGCGGGCGCGTGGTGAACCTGATCGGCAATGACGGCGTGAAGCCGTCCTACTGGGAAATCTGCCCCGGCGCAGCCAATGCCGCGGGTCAGAATCTCACACTGTCACTGGCCGGACAGTACGGGAAAAACGGCATCAGCTTCGTCGCCGTCAATCCCGGGCCGGTGCGGACCGAACGCTGGGAAGGGCTGGTCAAAGCCATGTCGCGCGACATGAAGATCACCTACGAGGAAGCCGACAAGCTTGCGCCGGCGTCGATCCCGATGGGACGGATCGCGGAGGTCGACGAGGTTGCCAACCTGGTTACCGTGCTGGCCTCGCCGCTGATGGAAATGGTCAATGGCACGATGATTGAGATCGACGGCGGGCAGGATAAGCCGTTGATGGACCGTTTCCGCGATCGGCCAAAGGGATGAGGGCGCGTGCAGGACGTGGAATCGGCCGGCGTGCTTCGCTTGACAAGATCGGCCCGCCGGTCGGACTATTTTCGTACAAACAAGCTCGCCTCGCCGGAGGCAACAGGACGTTGATAAAAGCGGCGGTGCGTCAAAAACCGTGACCGGCCGTCACGCAGGGAGCTTCAGCCATGAAACCAGTGCCTCATCTATTCACACTTGTGCTCGCCGGGACTCTCGCCGCCGCTTTCGCGCCGTCGGCGTCGGCACAGCAGACTATCAAGGTCGGCGAGCTCAACAGCTACAAGGCGCAGCCCGCGTTTCTCGACCCCTACAAGAAAGGCTGGGAAATGGCGGTCGAGGAAATCAACGCCAAGGGCGGCGTTCTCGGCAAAAAGCTTGAGGTGATCTCGCGCGACGATGGCGCCAACCCGGGCGAAGCCGTGCGTGCGGCCGAAGAGCTTGTCACGCGCGAGGGCGTCAGCGTGATTTCGGGCACGTTCCTCTCCAATGTCGGCCTCGCCGTCACGAACTTTGCCGGCCAGAAGAAAGTGTTTTTCCTTGCGGCCGAGCCGCTTACCGACAAGATCACCTGGGAGAACGGCAACAAGTACACGTTCCGCCTGCGCGCCTCGACCTGGGAGCAGGTGGCGATGTTGATGCCCGCGACGCTCGCGGCGAAAAAGAAACGCTGGGCGCTCGTCTATCCGAACTTCGAGTATGGCCAGTCCGCCGCGGCTGCGTTCAAGGAACTCATCAAGGCCAAGCAGCCCGATGTCGAATTCGTCACCGAGCAGGCGACACCGCTCGGCAAGATCGATGCCGGCGCGGTCGCCCAGGCGATCGACGACGCCAAGCCCGACGCGATCTTCAACGTGCTGTTCGGCGGCGATCTCGCCAAGTTCGTCCGTGAAGGCAATACGCGCGGTGTGTTCAAGAACCGCACCGTCGTCAGCCTGCTGTCGGGCGAGCCGGAATATCTCGATCCGCTCAAGGACGAAGCTCCGGTCGGCTGGATCGTGACCGGCTACCCCTGGGACAAGATCAAGACACCGGAACACGTCGCCTTCGTCGAGGCCTACAAGAAGAAGTACAATGACTATCCGCGGCTCGGCTCGGTCGTCGGCTATGTGACCATGAAATCGCTCGCCGCCGGCATCGCCAAGGCCAAGTCGACGGACCCGGATAAGCTCGCCGCCGCGTTCAAGGGTCTGAAAGTCGACAGTCCGTTCGGTCCGTTCACCTACCGCGCCAGCGATCACCAGGCGACCATGGGTTGCTATGTCGGCAAGATCGCTCTTGAAAACGGCAAGGGCACAATGACCGACTTCAAATATGTCGACGGGGCAGCGGTGTTGCCGGGCGACGCCGAGGTCAAGAAGCTGCGCCCTGCGACGGACTGAGCGTTTTCGTCCGTCATGTGCTTAGTTAACCTCTCCCCGCGGCGCGGGGGGAGGGGTAGTGCAAATTTTCGATATTCCGAGTTTGGTTTGCACAAACTCTACGTCCGCTTTCGTGGTCGCTATTGGCAGCCATTAGCGGAGATCAAAGACTTTCTGTTCCAAGATAAGCCGTCAGCACTTTTGAATCGGCCAAAACCGCCCCAGGCGAGCCCTCAGCAATCGTACGGCCATAATCGAGTACGTGAATGCGGTCGGCGAGATCGGCAATCATCTGCATATCATGTTCGATCCAGATCATCGTCATATTGAGTTCGTGTTTGATGCGCAGGATGAAGCGGGCAAAATCCTCGCGCTCATCGCGATTGAGGCCGGCTGATGGCTCGTCAAGCATCACGATTGATGGTTCAAGAGCGAGCGCGCGAGCAAAGCCGACGATCTTCTGCACGCCGAATGGTAGGCCGCCGACTGCGGCGTGGCGGTAACGTTCAAGCTCCACCAAATCGACGATCCGCTCGACTGCTTCGCGATGCGCGATTTCGGCGCGCCGCACGCCAGGCATGAACAGCATCTCGGCCACAGGATTTGTGCGGATGCGTGTGTGACGCCCCGTTAGCAAGTTATCCAGCACGCTCATCTGCGGAAAAAGCTCTCCGTGCTGGAACGTCCGCGCCAGGCCGAGCCGCGCGATTTCGTGCGGCGCACGTCCGCCAATGTCCGCACCTCGGAAACGGATGACGCCGCTACCGCGATAGATGCCGCTGATACAGTTAAGGACGCTGGTCTTGCCGGCGCCGTTCGGACCGATCAACGCGAACAATTCGCCCGGCGCGACGGAAAATGAGACGTCCTCGAGCACGGTTAGACCGCCGAAACGCAAATTCAGATGCGCGACTTCGAGTTCAGCCATACCACCTCCGTGACCGGCGATATTGCTTGACCTCACGATACGACCGGCGCTCACCACCCGCCTGTCCAAGGTAGAATTCCTGAATGTCCTGATGGCTCTTGAGCCGCTCGCGGTCGCCGTCGAGCACGATGCGGCCGTTTTCCATGACATAGGCATAGTCGGCGACCGTCAGTGCCGCCGACGCGCTCTGCTCGACAAGAAGAATAGAGATGCCGAGTCCATCGCGAACCGCCAGCAGACGGTGCGTGAGATCCTGCACAATGACCGGCGCCAGACCCATCGAGAGCTCGTCGACGAGAAGAAGTTTTGGCCGGCACATCAGGGCGCCGGCAATCGCGAGCATCTGGCGCTCGCCGCCCGACAGCAGACCGGCGACGCGCTGGCGCAGCTCGGCCAGGCGCGGAAACAGGTCGTAGATTTGCTCATCCTGGCGCCGGCGTTCTGCACCGCCAATACGCGAGACCGGCACCGCCAGGTTTTCCGCAACCGTGAGGTTAGGAAAGACTTTGTCGCGCTCGGGCACCAGCGCGATGCCTCGCGCGGCGATGCCGTGCGGCGGCGCGTTCTCGATCCGCCTGCCCTCGAATGAAATCGTGCCCTCGGTGATGCGGGCGTCATCGAGACCAAGAAAGCCGGAAATGGCGCGCAACGTCGTGGTCTTGCCGGCACCGTTGGTACCAAGGATGGCAACGATCTGTTTCGGACCAACCGACAGGGTGACGCCCTGCACCGCAGTGACCACGCGCTTGTACACGACCTCAATCTTCTCGACCTGAAGCAACGCGTCACTCATTTGCGCCCTCCCGCCAGAGGCCGGTATCTGAAGGGCCAAAGGAGAAAATAGTTCTGGAGCCGGTGCCAGATACCGACGAGCCCGAGCGGCTCGAAAATCAAGAAAAGGATCATCACCACGCCAAAAGATGCGTAGTTCACCGCAAAGATATCACCGGCGAGCTTCTCGACGTTTGGCAGCAGATGTAGCAGCGCTTCGATCGCGTAAGGAAACAACGTCACGAAGGCCGCGCCCAGCAACGCGCCGAGCAGCGAACCCATGCCTCCAATGATAATCATCGCGACGTATTGGATCGACAGGAACAGGTCGAACGCCTCGATCGAGACGAAGCCGCGATAATAGGCAAACAGACAGCCGGCAACCGACGTCATCCCCGAGGAGATGACGAAGGCGAGCAGCTTGTAACCGGCGATGCTGATACCGAGCGCTTCCGCGACCGTCTCGTGCGCGCGAACGGCGCGAAAAGCGCGGCCCGAGCGGCTGCGCATCAGATTGATGCAGATGAGCAAGCTGACGGCCGCGGCCACCAGCAGCACAAAATACCAGAAACGAGCGCCGCTCAGCTTGAAGCCGGCAAGGCTTGGTGGTTCGACAATGATCCCGGTCGAGAAGCCACGCTTGGTCTCGTACTCATCACCGAGATAGATGACGACGAAATGCAGCGCCAGCGTGCTCACCGCGAGATAGAGCCCACGTAGCCTCAGCGATGGCAATCCGAACATGAAGCCGAGCACGATTCCGGTCACGGCTGAGGCTGGCAAAGTGATCCAGAACGGCGCGTGAATTTCGCGCGAGAGAATTCCGGTGACGAAGGCCCCGGCTGCGATCAGGCCCGCATGGCCGAGTGAAATTTGTCCGGCATAGCCGGTGAGCAGCATCAGCGAGAGCGCGCCGACCGAGGCGAGGAAAACCTGACTGGCGAGATCGAGCGCAAAGGGTGACGCGACGAAGGGAAACCCCGTAAGGATCAGCAGAAATACGCCTAGACTTATGCCCTCGGTGCGGGTCTGCACCAGGGCCAGATCCTGCCCATAGCCGGTGCGGAAATAACCGCTGGAGCGCGGTGCCGGCCTAAACACGATCGAGCTCCTCGCGCGTGCCGAACAGGCCCCACGGGCGCAGTGTCAACATGGCGATCAGCACCAGGAACGGCACGACGTCGGACAGCAGCGGGTCGACGTAATAGATGAGCAGCACTTCCGCCGCGGCGACGGTTAGGCTCCCGACGAGTGCGCCTGCAAGGCTGTCCAACCCCCCGACCAACGCCGCGGGGAAGGCTTTGAGCCCGACGACCGGCATGCCGCCAGTCACGCCGGAATCGAGCGCCATCAATATGCCGGCGAGCGCGCCGGTGAGCGTCGACAGGCTCCAGGCCAGCGCATAAACGCCGTGCAGGTTTATGCCACGCTGCGCCGCCAGCAGCGGGTTCTGACCGGCCGCGCGCATTCGCATGCCCCAGCGGCTGAAGCGCAGAAATGCAAACAACGTCCCATAGACAGTGACAGTCACCGCGACCAGTATGGCGGACCACATGGAAATTCGCGCGCCGCTGAAAAGCACCAGCGACGGGTTCGGCACGCCAAGCGCCTGCGCCGGATATTGCTGCTGCGCCGACCAGATCAGCAAAACCAGGCCGCGGATGAGAATGCCGAGCGCGACCGTCGTGAGGATCGCGGCGAGCACCATCTCGCCGGTCATCTTGCGCATGAGAAAGACATAAATCAGTGCACCGGCCGCGAGACTCAGCAGAATGGCCGCAGCAAGCGCGATGACTGGATGACCGTTAAAGAGCGACGCTGTCGCCAGCACCATGTAGGCACCGAGCATCATCAATTCGCCGTGCGCGAGATTGAGCACGCGGCTGACGCGGTAGATCAGCACGTAGCCGCACGCAATCAGCGCGTAGATTGACGCGAGAACGACGATATTGACGGCAAGCTGCACGGCTGATCCCGGTGTTCAAGATCCGGTCATTCCGGGGCGCGCTGAAAGCGCGAACCCGGAATCCAGAACAAGGCTCTCACGTGCGTCTGGATTCGGGGTCAGGCGCTTACGCGCCGGCCCGGAATGACGGATTTGCGGCTCACTTCACCGCGTAGTTCTTCCAGTCCTGCACACGCGTGATCTTGCTGCCATCCCACTTGTAGACCCGGTAGTAGAGTTGTGTGCGGAAATGATTGTCCTTAGTCCACACGATTGGCCCGCCGCGCAGACCTTTGGTGTCGATCGTCAGATTTTCCATCGCACCGCGCAGCTTGGCACGGTCGGCCGATGCCCCGGCCGCTTTCAATGCAGCCTCGATCGCCATGCCGCCGATCCAGCCCTCGGTCATGGTCTGCGCCGGATATTTTGAGCTGGTCTGCTTGGCGGTCGCATCGATCTCTTTCTGAATCGGCAGATTTTCCTGGAATAATGCGTTCGAATTGACGACGTAGAATCTGCCATCCTTCAGCCGCACCAGCTCGGCTTCGGCCTCGAGGTGGCCCCAGGCGATGTAATCGTCGTTCCAACCAAGCTTGCGCAATGCTTCGAGCGTACGTACCTGCGTAACCCAGGGCGCCCAGGAATAGACCCAATTCGGTCCGGCATCTTTGAGCTTGGTCGCAAAGGGAGTGTAGTCGGCGGTGGGCGGTGGGATCACCTCCTGATCTACTGGCTCCATGCCGACTTTCTTAGAAAGGTCCATGGCATAATCCATCTCGCCGCGCGAGAGCGGGATCGCCATTGCCGAGAAGCCGATCTTCACCGGGCCTTTTGCGGTCGCCTTGATAAAGTCGAGCGTCGCCTGGCTGTCGAAATGCGACGCGTAGCCCGTGGTGCAGAACTGCAACGGATCGGCCGGCGGATAGACGCTCTGTGGGCAGACACCGCTTGCGAAAAGCAGCGGAACTCCCGCGTCTTTCGTCTCAGCGATCACCGGCGCATAGGTCGAGGACAGGCTCGCGTTCACCATCAAGATGATGTTGTCCTGTGTGACCAGTTTTTTCGTATTTGCTGCAGCCTTCGAAGGTTGTGCACCGTCATCCTCGATCACCAGCTTGATCTTGCGGCCGCTCACGCCTCCGGCTGCATTGACGCGCTCGATATAGAGACGCATCGCGTCGACCGCAGGCGCATATGTACTCGACGGCGGGCCGGTCAGCGCGGCCGTCACGCCGACGACGTAGTCCTGCGCGGCCGCGGGGAGCGCGAAGGCGGTCGCCGCTAAAGCGCCGAGCAATGTCTTTCTGAACATGGTGATCCTCCCGTTGTCTTTGTTTGTCACATCTAGAAATTCACATCGCCCGCTCCAGCGGCGATCAGCCGCTCTTCGCTGTCGTCGTACATCCCATCGACGAGATCGCGGAACCGCTTGTACATCAGGTTCCGTTTGATCTTCCGCGTCGGCGTCACCGGCTCGCCTTCCTCTTCGGGGTCGAGCGCCTTCGGCAAAATGCGAAACGACTTGATCTGCTCGACGCGTGCGAGGTCGGCGTTGACGCGATCGATCTCCGCCCGCAAGAGCCGCTCGATCCGCGGATGCGTAGTGAGGCTGGTAAATCCGGTGTAGCTCACATTGTTGGTGCGCGCCCAGTCCGCAACCGTGTCGAAATCGATCTCAATGACCGCGGTGAGATACTTGCGGCCGTGACCGAAAACTACGGCCTCCGCCACGTAGGGGCTCGCACGCAGTGCATTCTCGATAAAGGACGGCGAAATCGTCTTGCCGCCGACGGTGACGATGAAGTCGCGCGCCCGGTCAACGAGTTGCAAGGCGCCGTCACGCCACTCGCCGATATCGCCGGTACGCAACCACCCGTCCACGCGCTTGACTTCGCGCGTCGCTTCATCGTTTCGCCAGTACCTGTCGAACAGATCCGGGCTGCGCACCATCACTTCGCCATCGTCTCCAAGCGTGACCTCGACCCCCTCGACCGCCGCGCCGACATTGCCGGGCCGGGCGAAGGGTCCGCGCTGGCCGGCGATGATGCCGCCCGCCTCCTCGGTCTGCCCGTACATCTCAACGACGTTAATGCCATAAATCTGCCAGAGCGCCGCGGTCTCGGTGGGCAGTGAGGCGCCGCCGCTGACCACGAGCTCCAGCCGGTCGAAGCCGAATTTGTTGAGAATCGGCCGGAAAATCAGCTCCTGCAGCGCCCAATAGAAGGCTTCGTGCAAGCCGCTCGCCGTGCCATCCCAGCGGCGGCGCGCATGCTTGCGCGCAAACCACATCGCAAATTCATAGGCGCTGCGTTTGACACGGCTGGAATTGAGCACACCGACGAGTGCGTACGACGCAAATTTCTGCAGATAACGCGGAACGGTGAACATCACCGTCGGCGCGACCTCGAACAGCGTCGCGGTGAAATCTTCAGGGTCCTCGCCAAAATGTGGCACCAGCTGCGACATCAACGGCAGCGTGATGGCGACGTCGCGGCCGAGCACATGGCACATTGGCAGATAGACCACGGTGCGATGCGGCTTCTCTCGCAACGTCGGATAATGCGTGATCACGGTGTCGGCCGCGGCGAGATGCTTGCCATGGCTGACCAACGCGCCCTTCGGATGACCGGTCGTGCCCGACGTATAAACGATGAAGGCAGGGTCGGCCGATGAAAGCCCCGCCAGTTTCTTTTCGAGCCAGGTGAGGTCGGGTTTTTCCGCTGCGGCCAGCAGATCGGCGAAGCGGTGCAACTTCTCGTGCGCGTAGCCAAACATTGCGGAATCATCGAGCACGATGATCGCGCGCAAATCGAGTAGCCGGTCGGCGATCGGCAAGATCTTGTCGACATATTCCTGATCTTCCGCGATGAAAACGCAAGCGCCGCCGTCGCGCATTTGGTATTCGACCTCGGTCGGCGCGGCCGTCGGATAGATGCCGTAGGTGATCGCACCAAGCGATTGCGCCGCGAGATCGCAGATTACCCACTCTTCGCAGACATCGCCCATGATTGCGACACGTTCGCCACGGGCAATGCCGAGGCTTTGCAGGGCGTGCGCGGCGTGCGCAACCAACGCCGCGTAGTCGCGCCAGCGGCGCTCGCGATAGATGCCGAGATGCTTGGAACGAAAGGCGACCGAATCCGGGATCGTTCGCGCCCGCTCGCACAGAAGATGCGGAGCGGTGGTGCGGCGGAGCCTCTCGCGATCGACCGTAACGGTCATCGTGCGCTCTTCCCGCGCTTGGCTGGGGACCTAAAATTCTATAGTTCTATCGAATTCTATATTCGGGCGCGCGTCAAGCAATGCAGAGTTCAGCGGGGCTTGCGCCGCACCGTGGGGCGCTTGCCCATCCCGTCGGTCACCAACCGCGCGAATTCCCTGGCAATATCGCCCACGTCGATATTTTCCTTCCGCTGCCAACTCGATGCCGCGTTGCACATGCCGAGGATTGCAAGCGTGGCGAGGCGGATGTCGAGATCGGCGCGGAATTCCCCTTTGGCGACGCCCTCCTTGATGACGTCCTCGAAGATGCGCTCGAGCCCGCGCGACCAGCGCCCGATGCGTCGGCGGCTTTCGCGCGGCAGATGCTGGCGCTCATTGAGGAACACCTTCACGAAATTGCTTCGGTCTATCAGCGGTGAAAGGTGGGACTCGATAAGGGAAATCAGCCGGTTTCGTGCGCTTTCCGGCCGGGCGGCAATCGCCTTCGCAGCCTCGAAGAAGCCTTCGACACCCTTGAGGCAGACAAGCTCCAGGGCCGCCTCCTTCGACGAGAAGTAGTAGTAGAGGCTTGCCTGGCGGATACCGAGAACATTGGCAATATCCTGCGTGGTGGCGCCATGAAAGCCACGCTCGGCGAACACGCGCGCGGCCGCATCGATAATCTCCGGGGCACGTCGGCGCTGGCTGGCGCTGCGCCGGGTCGATGGCAAAGCAACAATATTCATGTTGACCACTCACGTGAGAGTCCCACTGGACAACTGTCACATGCTTCCGCCGGCAAGGCCATTGTCTTCTGCCACGTTGACGCTCTAAATTCTATCTATTGGGCTATAGAATTTTAGGAGCAATGGATGAGTGCCGCCAAAGGCAGACCGCCCTTCCGTGCCGACCACGTCGGCAGCCTTCTACGCCCCGCCGAATTACGTCAGGCGTTCCGCCGGCATTCCAAGAAGGAAATCGGCAACGTTGAATTCGTCGAATTGCAGGACCGATGCATCCGGGATGTCGTCGCGATGCAGGAGCAGGTCGGGCTCAAGGTCTTGACAGATGGCGAATTTCGCCGGGGCTCGTACTGGGGGCGCTTCGTTGAGCGCACCGACGGTTTTGCGATCAAGCCCGCTTCGTTCAAATTCCGAAACGACGCCGGCCACGAGGTCGAGTTCACGGCACCCTACGCCACGAAAAGGATCAGGCGGCTGCAGCCGCTGGCGCTCGACGAATACATGTTCCTGCGCAGGGTGACCAAGCTCACCGGCAAGATCACCCTTCCCGCGCCCTCGACCATGCACTTCTACCGCTGCAACGATTTTGCGGACCGCGCGGTCTACACCGATGTCGATGCATTTTTCGCCGATCTCGCGAAAGTTTTCCGGCAGGAGATCGCCGAGCTCGCCAAGGCCGGTTGTCGCTATGTGCAGCTCGATGAAGTGGCGGTCGCTCTGTTATGCGATCCCGCCATCCGCGACCAGATCAAACGCGTCGGCAGCGAGCCGGATGTACTTGTCGATCTTTACATCAAAAGCGTCAATGATGCTGTGGCCGAATGCCCTTCCGACGTGACGATTGGCGTGCACATGTGCCGCGGCAATTTTAAAGGTCACTATCTCGGCGCCGGTGGTTACGAATCGGTTGCCGAGCGTTTCTTCGCCGGCACCAATGTGAGCCACTTCCTGCTCGAATATGATACGCCTCGCGCCGGCGATTTTGCGCCGTTGCGTTTCGTGCCAAAGGACAAAGGCGTAGTTTTAGGCGTGATCAGCTCCAAGACACCCGTGTTGGAAAGCCTCGATGCGCTCAAGCGTCGACTCGATGAAGCAACTCGTCACATCGATCTCGACCGGCTTGCGATCGGCCCGCAATGCGGATTTGCCAGCACCGTCGCTGGCAATCCCGTCGCAGAGGCGGACGAGCGCCGAAAGCTCACGCTGGTTGTCGAAGCGGCGCGCGAATTCTGGGGCACGGCGGAGTAGGTGACGTCCGCGAAAAACCCTGGGCTTCGAAACGCCAGCCGATAGACTACAGGCGGTGTTGCACTGATCGGTTGAACCCACACCCCGAAAGCAGACATCGCGATGGACCTTCTCTCGCGTTGGATCAACGAATGCCGTCCAACACGTCGAGGCTCGCTTCGCTACGAGCGGACACATACTCGATTTCCACTCGACTGATCTGCCACTGGCGAGTGGCCTGCTTTGCCAGCTATAGCTATACCCCCCGCGGCGCGGGAGAGGTGATTTCTTCATGTCATTCGGCGCGTTCCTTTTTCAGGCGCTCAACGGCTTATCCACGGCGTCGGGCCTGTTTTTTGTCGCGGTCGGGCTGTCGCTGATATTCGGTGTCTCGCGCATCATCAATATCGCGCACGGGTCCCTGTACATGCTGGGGACCTACATCGCCTACACATTCGCGACCCGCATCGGCGGCGCGTTCGGTTTCTGGGGCGGGATTGTTGCAACGACCCTCATTGTCGGTGTGATCGGCGCCCTGATCGAGGTTGTGCTGCTGCGCCGCATCTACCGCGCACCAGAGCTTTTCCAGTTGCTCGCGACATTTGCGCTCGTTCTCGTCATCAACGATGCGGCGCTTTGGCTGTGGGGTCCCGAGGATCTCTTGGGCCCGCGCGCGCCGGGGCTGCGCGGCTCGATTGAAGTTCTCGGACGTCATTTGCCGAGCTACGACCTGTTTCTGATCGTCATCGGTCCGGTGGTTCTGTTTGTTCTGCATTTCGCGCTTGCCCGCACGCGGTTTGGCCGGCTGGTGCGCGCGGCTACGCAAGATCGGGAGATGGTTTCCGCGCTCGGCGTCAATCAGACAATCCTGTTCACCTCGGTCTTTGCTCTTGGAGCGGCGCTGGCAGGTCTTGGCGGCGCGTTGCAGGTTGCGCGCGAGCCGGCAAATCTGGCGACCGACCTTATTGCGATCGGGGACGCTTTCGTCGTGGTGGTGGTCGGCGGCATGGGTTCGATCACCGGCGCCTATCTCGCCGCCGTGGTCATTGCGGAGGTGAAAGCCATCTGCATCGGACTTGGAACGGTCGATTTCGGCCTTGTTACGGTCAACTTCTCCAAGCTGACACTGGTCGCCGAATTCATCGTGATGGCGATCGTGCTGATCGTCCGTCCCTATGGCTTGCTTGGCCGTCCGCAGGCACAGGTCCGGTCGATTGCCGAGCCGGAAGATCCGATCCGCCCGGCGACTCCGGCGCTCAAGATGCTCGGCGCCGCCGTGCTCGTGTTGCTTGTTTGCATGCCGTTGCTGGCGCAAGGCTCCCCCTATCTGCTGATCCTCGGTATCGATGTCCTGATCGCGGTAATTTTCGCGACGTCCCTGCATTTCATTATGGGACCCGGCGGCATGCATTCCTTCGGCCATGCCGCCTATTTCGGCCTCGGCGCCTACGGCGCGGCGCTGCTGGTGAAATGGCTGGCAGCGCCAATGGGCCTCGCACTTGTGGCGGCGCCGGCTGTTGCGCTTGCCGGCGCGCTC
>DATEKG010000099.1:0-2320 GCA_035277565.1 Pseudolabrys sp. | reverse complement strand
GGAAATGGTCAGCGACGCCATGATCGCGGCGGCGCAGATGGAGTTCTTTGCGGGCTTCGTTACTGAAATGAAGGGGGCATCGATCCCCATGGGACCCGACGTGGTCAATTTTTCGGTGCGCGAACCGCTCGGCGTTGTCGGACGAATTATTCCGTTCAATCACCCATTCATGTTCTGCGCCGGCAAGTCGGCTGCGCCGCTCGCCGCCGGCAATACCGTTGTGGTGAAACCGCCCGAACAGGCGCCCCTGTCGTCCCTGCGGCTTGCCGAACTGATCGGCGGCCTTTTGCCGGACGGCGCATTCAACGTCGTGCCGGGAGGCCGGGCCGCCGGTCAGCGGCTTGCGAGCCATCCCGACGTTGCGATGATCGCACTCATCGGCAGCGTGCCGACCGGCCGCGCCGTCATGAAAGCGGCATCCGACACGGTCAAACGCACAATGCTCGAGCTTGGCGGCAAGAATGCGCTGATTGCATATGGCGATGCCGATCCCGATGAGGTCGCGGCGGCGGTCATCGGCGGCATGAACTTCACCTGGTGCGGTCAATCCTGCGGGTCTACCAGCCGGGCCTTCATACACGAGGCCATTTACGACGCCGTCATTGTGCGGGTGAAAGAAAGGATCAAATACTACAAGCCGGGAATTCCGACCAATCCTGCGACCACCATGGGTGCGATTGTCTCCAAAACGCAATTCGACCGGGTCATGAGCTTCATCGAATCGGCCAAGAGCGAGGGCGCCCAACTCATTAGCGGCGGCGGCCCGCCCTCTGACCCCGCGCTCAAGGGCGGGTTCTATATCGAACCGACAGTGTTCGCCGTCACCGAAAAGAACAGGATTGCACGGGAAGAAATCTTCGGGCCGGTGCTCGGCGTCTTCAAATGGATTGATGAAACCAAGATGCTGGCAATCGTGAATTCCGTCGAATATGGCCTCACCGCCTCGATCTGGACCAACGACCTTTCAACGGCGCATCGCACGGCGCTTGCCGTGCAATCCGGCTATGTCTGGATCAACGAGGTCAGCAAACACTTCCTGGGAGCGCCATTCGGCGGTTTCAAGCAATCGGGCCTGGGGCGCGAGGAGTGCTTCGAGGAAATGCTGGCCTTCACGCAGGAAAAGAACATCCATGTGAGACTGAAGCCGGCCAAACCCTGACCATGCCCTGACTATCTCCTAGGCCGGAGGATCGAAACCGGCATGGGCCCAGGCCTCACGGTGTGCGCCATCGCTCATAAAAGTAATAAAGGCCTTGCCGGCGTCCGGGGCCGCACTCGCCGTCGTCACGGCCGCGCCGTAAATCGTCGTCAGCTGAATGGCCGCAGGCAGCGGCCCGACTACCGTCAGGCCTTCGGTGTTGACGACCTCACTTTTGGGATAAAAGCCGATCTCCGCCTCGCCGCTCGCCACAAGCTGCGCGCCGCCTTCCAGCGCCGGCCTGTGGATGATCTTGCCTTTCATTGCATCGGCGATACCGAGCTGCCCGACAAGCTTGCCCATATGCGTGCCGCTCGGCGTTGCGCCGGGCGTTGCATGCGTGATCGCGCGGCTCTTGAGCATCGCCTGCTTGACCGTATCGGGCGTGGAAAGATCCGGCCGCGGTGCGCCGTTGCGCACCACTGCATTCACGCTGACAAGACCGAGGACCGCGCGGCCGTCGGGGCGAACCACCTTCTCCTTCAGATACGCATCCAAAATATTCGTCGGCATCACCAGCACATCGGCCTTTTCGCCGGCCGCTACTCGGTCGCGCAATGACGACATCACGGCAAAGACATAATCGACCTTGTGACCCGATTGCCGCTCGAATTGAGACGTCAATTGCAGGAAAATTTCCTTTGGCGCTCCGCCGCTAAGCACGCGCAGTATTGCCATCGTCCGACCTAGAGTTTGAATGTCTCGAGCGTGCCCGGATGAAATATCTCTTCAACAGCCACAAGGCGAGATGACAGTCCCTGCGAATGGTGGTGTCGCAGAAATGTTTCCAATGTCCTGCGATTGGCGGAAACGCCATAGGACCAGAAATCATCGCCCATCAAACCGCGCGCTTCGATCAGTCTTTCCTCGACGAAAGGCAATGTCACCTTCGTGGACGACGTATCGGCAAGCTTCTCCAGTGCGATCGACTTGGAACGTTCAAAGGCCTTGAACACCGCGCCCGGCAGCCAGGGGTGCTGCTCGGCGAGCTCGCGCCGCACCCCCACCAGATGCATGATCGGGAAAATTCCGGTGCGCTTGAAATAGTCTTTCGCCGCAGCGACGGGATCGGAGAACAACCAGCCGATGTGCGGATGGCGGCCAAAACCCGGCGGCACGCGT
>DATEKG010000098.1:0-4029 GCA_035277565.1 Pseudolabrys sp. | reverse complement strand
ACGATGCGGCCATCCGCCGTCTGGCCGAAGCCGCAGGTGCGGCCGTTGTGCTGTCACCCGGTTCGACTGGCGTCCTGCCTGATGCACACGCCCAGAACATGCATGTGGGCGGCTCGAAAGGCTCGATCAGCGGAAATTTCGCGATGGCCGAAGCGGAATTGCTGATTGTTATCGGCTCGCGCGCCGTCTGCCAGGCCGATTGCTCCGGGATCGGTTACAAGAACGCGCAGGCAGTGATCAACATCAACGGCGACTTTGCCGACGCCTTGCACTACAACAAGACGCTCGCGCTCGTTGGCGACATCGGGGTTGTTGCGGCCAAGCTCGCTGACAGGCTCGCATCAGCGAACGCGCGCGCCAACAAGGCAGCTTGGCTCAAAGCCTGCGCCGCGAAGAAAGCGGAATGGCTTGCCTATCGCCAGAAGCGCTATGCCTGTGGGCCATTGCGTGACGAGGCGTGGCAAAAGCCGGTGCTGACCCAGCCGGTTGCGATCAAGATCGTGGCGGATTTTGCCAAGGAAATCGGCGCCGCAAAATTTTTCGACGCCGGCGACGTGCAGGCGAACGGCTTTCAGATTGTTGAGGATGATCGCACCGGAGACACATTCACCGAAGCGGGGGCCTCTTATATGGGCTTTGCGGCGAGCGCCGTATTGGCTTCAGCGCTGGCCGACAAGCCGCGCTACGGCATCGCCTTCTGCGGCGACGGCTCCTTCATGATGAATCCGCAGATCCTGATAGACGCTGTCGAGCATGGTGTACGCGGAACCATTGTGATCTTCGACAATCGCCGGATGGCGGCCATCAGCGGCCTCCAGCTCGCGCAATACAAGGCCGACTTCCGCACCAACGATAAAGTCGCCGTTGACTATCAAGGCCTCGCAGCCTCCGTGTCGGGCGTTCTGGCCTTGTCAGGCGGCGACAGTGCCCGCTCATTGCAGGATGCGCTGAAAGCCGCTCACGATCATGGCGGCCTCGCCGTCATTCATGTGCCTGTCTACTGCGGGCCGGATGAAGCAGGCGGTCTCGGCGCCTGGGGCGAATGGAATGTCGGAAACTGGTGCGAAGACGTGCAAAGGGTCTGGCAGAGACAGGACATCTAGCGGGAACCGTTGCCACCCGGCACGATTGCTTCACGGAGATGTCCGTGGCCAAGGTATTGAATATCAAATCATTAAAGGCGCTGCGCGCGGCCGAGGAGAGCTGCACGCGCTGCCCTCTCTACCGTAACGCAACTCAGGTGGTTCCGGGCCAAGGCCCTGCGCGCGCCCGCATCATGCTGGTCGGCGAGCAGCCGGGCGATCAGGAAGACAGGAAGGGCAAGCCCTTCGTCGGGCCGGCTGGCGGCGTCTTGGCAAAAGCGCTTGAAGAGGCAGGTCTGGATCGCAAAACCGTGTTCATCACGAATGCGGTCAAGCACTTCAAGTTTACGCCGCGTGGAAAACGCCGGTTGCATAAGCGCCCGAATGCCTATGAAATCGACCGCTGTCATTGGTGGCTCGATTTCGAGCGCAAGTTGGTGAGGCCGGATATCGTTGTCGCGCTCGGTGCAACCGCCGCACGCAGTATCTCGGGGCATCCGCTGGCGATCAACAAGATCCGCGGGCGTATTCTCGACCTGGCAGACGGCGGACGCATGCTTGCGACGATCCATCCGTCCTATCTTCTTCGCATCGAAGACGAAACCGATCGACGAGCCCAGTTCCGGAAATTCGTCGCTGATCTTAAAGCGTGCGCGATCGCGTTGCGTAAAGCCGCCTGATTATATTGTCAGCAGTTTCTCCAGCCGGATAGGCAGTTGTCGCACGCGGATGCCGGTTGCGTGATAGACGGCATTCGCGACTGCGGCCGCCGTCCCGACATTGCCCAGTTCGCCGATGCCTTTCACTCCCGCGGGGTTCACGAAGTCGTCTTCTTCGGGAACCAGGAGAACCTCCAGCTGCTGGATGTCGGAGTTCACCGGTATCAGGTAGTCGGCGAGGTTATCATTCACGTAGCGGGCGAAACGCTGATCGATTTCAGTTGCCTCGTGCAGCGCTGAGCTGATTCCCCAGATCATTGCGCCCATATACTGACTGCGCGCGGTGCGGGTATTCATCAGGCGGCCGGCAGCGAAGGCGCCGACGATGCGCGGGACACGGATTTCGCGAGTCTGCGCGTGCACGCGTACTTCGACAAATTCGGCGCCCAAGGCGTACATGAGTTTTTCACCGTGGGAGCCGCCGGTGAGAGACGGGGTGCCATGGTAAAGCCGGTCGACGGCGTCAGGCTTCGTACCGGGCGGCAGGAACTCCGCATATTCCTCGATCGCGCCAAGCTTGAGACGCTTGAAAGCCTCCGACAACGCCTCCTGTGCGCCGGTGTTGCTTCCAGTCGTGACCTGCGGCCGCGCGAGTTTCGTCATGATGGCATCGCAAGCCTTCATCACCACAGAGCAACAGCTGGCGGTCTGGTTGGAGCCACCCGCGACAGGCGACGGTGGAAATTCCGTATCGCCGGTCTCGACCGTCACGGCGGATGCCGGAATGCCGAGCCGTTCGGCTGCCATCTGCGCGATGACCGTCTGCACTCCGGTCCCGATTTCATGGGCGGCGATTTGAATACGCGCCTTTCCGGCCGCGAACAGGCGCACGCGCGCCGCTGCGGCGCCGACATGCGTCGGATAGACCGCGCTCGCGCAACCCCAGCCAATCAGCCAATCGCCGTCGCGCATCGATCCAGGTTCCGCATTGCGACGGGTCCAGCCAAAGGCACTGGCGGCCTCCTCGTAGCACTGCATGAGCGACCGGCTCGACCAGGCCTTGCCGGTTGCGTCGGTCATCGAATCGTTGACCCGCCGCAAGTCGACCGGATCCATGTTGAGCTTGGCAGCCATCTCATCCATGGCGCTTTCCAGCGCGTAGATATACGGCACGACCGGCGGCGAGCGCATAAAGCCGGGTGTATTGCGGTCAGCATGGACCAAAGTCACATGTGTTTTGACCGCGCCATAGCCATAGAGTCGGGCGCTGTCTTCGACGCCTGCGACGGTGTAGGGATCGGGCCGGGACGTGACTTCCTCGCCTTCATGAATGAAAGCGGTAATCTTCCCGTCACGCTGCGCGCCCATGCGAATGCGCTGCCGCGTCTCGGCACGGTAGGTTTGGATTGTGAATCCCTGGTCACGTGTCGCAACGAGCTTGACCGGTCGATTGAGTGTTCTGGCGGCAAAGGCGATAAAGCCTGTCCGCGGTGAAAACTGGCCTCTAGAGCCGAATGCACCTCCGACATACGGATTCACAACATGCACTTTGTCGGCGGAAATGCCGAGCATTTGCGCAACACCATTTTTGACGCCGTACACGAATTGACTTGGCTCATAGACCGTCAGTTCGCCGTCGCGCCAGATACATGTCGTGGTGAAGAGCTCAATCGGATTGTGATGCTGTGTCGGCGTGCCATATTGGGCATCGAGTGTGACGTCTGCCGCCGCAAATGCGGCTTCGGCATCGCCTGCCTGCGGCAAATCCCTGGCGCGTGCGTTGGCCTTGCTGGCATCCTCATGTGTCACGCCCGGGGAGCCAAAGCTCGCGCTCGGCGTCTCAGGCGAATAAACCACCTTGGTTTTATACGCACCTTCGCGGGCGGCTTCGAAACTGTCCGCGAGTACGATGCCGATGATTTGACCGTCATGGAATATTTCCGGTCCGAGGCCTTGAATCGATGTGGTTGCGCCGCCCCCCTGCGCCGACGCCTTGACCGGCTTCAGACCGTTGACGTTTTCAAAGGTCAGAACGTCGAGAAGGCCAGGCACTGCAAGAGCCTCGCCGAGATCAAAGCGTTCAATGCGTCCTTTCGCGATCGCGCTTGTAATCAGGAATGCATAGGCCGGATTTGCCACCGGATAGTCGGACCCGTAGTGTGCCTCGCCGGTCACTTTCAGCCTGCCGTCAACGCGGGGCAACGGTTCGCCCATGTTGCGTCGGGGTTCAGGTGCAGCGCGATTCATGTCAAATCTCCATTGCTGCTGCCTGCCGCAGCGCCCTGATC
>DATEKG010000097.1:0-25191 GCA_035277565.1 Pseudolabrys sp. | reverse complement strand
ATCGAGCGGCAGATGCGCCATGTCGCCCTTGTTATTGTCGGTGGCATGCATTGCTCCGTCGAAATGCGTTCCCACATGCAGCGCAGTGTCGATACGTTGCGCGACAATACGTACCGTCTGCAGATTTTGTGCGTAATACATTTTGTTGCCGGCATAACCGACCCAGCCGGGCGTATGCACATTCATAACGTGTGAAAGATCGACGATTTTCATTTCTTAGATTTCCTTTCGTTTTAAGGCGCTGCAGTAGAAAGGAACAGAGCTGAAACATCGAGTTCCCGCCCAATCAGTTTCTGATCGTAAAGATGCCGTACGAATTTGGTGACAGCCTGGTGGTTCAAGTCATTCAACCCATAAGGCAGCGGGTCGCCCGCAAACTGATCAAAAGTCTTTTTCCAGTGCTCTGCACCCCAGGGCATCAATGTCGTTCCGAGCCGGCGGGCATAGGCCAGCTTCTTGGCGTCCACGTAGGCCGCGAACAGAACGCGCGGTAAGGCTGGCAGCCGCCGCAGCATGTCGTTGCGTACCACAACCACGTGGTTGATCGGATAGATTCCGAACGCGCTGAAGTAAGCCTGTTCCGCCGTTTGGGCGTCAGCGATTAGCGTGCGTAACTTGCGTTCGCCAACAGGGTTTTGGTCGTCGGCAGTCTGCGGTGTCAGCAGCGCGTCAATCCGGCCGTCAACAAGCAGACGCTCGAGATCGCCCTCGTTCGTCTCGACCTCAACTCCCGGCAACACGCCGAAACGCTGCTTACCGCCCACGACCCAATGCATGTCGGACCACTGGACGCCGTATTGATCAGTGAGAATTCCCCGCGTCCACACCGCGGCGGTCATTGAAAAATCCGGCACTCCGACCCGCTTGCCGCGAAGGTCGACCGGCTCAAGGAGCGAGCTCTCTTTGCGGACGTAGATCGTAGAATGGCGAAAAGCGCGGTAGGGAAAAACCGGGATGGCGTGCAGCCAGTCGGCGCCGCGGTCCTTCAGCATCACGTAGTTCGACAGCGAGAACTCGCATGCTTCATAGCAGCGCTCGTTAAGCATCTTCATGAAGACATCGCGCAGTGGTGCCGTCACATAGCGGATGTCAATGCCCTGCCGAACACCCGAAAGACCCAGCGTGTGCTCATAGTCGCCGCCGGTCACTTCAACGGAATCGTACACAACGCACCTAGGTGAAAATGACGCTCGGCGCGCTGCGTGGTCGCATCAGATCCTTGGCCACTGAACACAACCTGCTGACGCCTTCCTCAAGGACGTCGTCCCCGATCAGGCCGAAACTCACGCGCAAGGTTCGCGAATTGGGATGTGACGCGTAGAAGACCTCTCCTGCGACGAAAGCGACACCCCGGCGAACAGCCCGATAGTAAAGCTCGGACACTTCGGTTCCTTCCGGCAGGGTCAGCCAAAGACTGAGCCCGCCTTCGGGGCGCCCAATCAGCGTTCCGGCAGGCATACCGGATGACAGGCTGGTAAAAAGTTGACGCTGTTTAGCCGCATAGGCCTTTTTCATTCGATCGAGGATTTTCGAATAGTTGCGACGACTGAGGAACCGCGCCATTGCCTCCTGCATGATACCGTTCGTGTGCAAATCGGAATGGGCCTTGAGCGCGAGCAGCGACCGGCGCGCATGGGCGGGGACCACGACATAGCCAAGCCGCGCACCCGGCAAAAAAACTTTGCCGAATCCACGCACGTAAAAGACGCTGTCTTCGGGTTTCGCTAAGGCACGAATGGAGGAAACCGGCGTTCCAGAGAAACGCAGCTCCGAACTTTGTTCATCCTCGAGGATCGCAACACCATGCTTGCGAGCGAGTTCGAGAATGCCGCGGCGCTTCTCGAGGCTGGTGGTAACTCCGGTCGGATTCTGGAACGTCGGGTTGGTGTAGATCAGCCGCGGCCGATGACGTGAAAGGGCCGTCTCAAGCTTTTCGAGATCCATGCCGTCCGGCTCGAGCGGCACTTCGAGAATGCGCGCACCGACCGACCGTAGCACATTGATGACGCCGTAATAGGCGGGCCGCTCGATAATGACAGGCGCGCCGGGTGCCACCAGCAGCCGCGTGACGAGTTCGATTCCCTGCTGCGCGCCCGAGGTTATGAGGACTTCCTCAGGTGCGGCGAGAACTCCCTGCTGTGCGAGATAATCCCCGATCCCGCGCCGAAGGTCGAGGCGGCCGTTCGGCGGATCGTAGCTGAAATACTGCGCAAGACCGTCATCGATGACCGACTTCAGGCAGGCCTCGAATTCCTCGGCACACTCCGCGCTCGGGTAATTGCTAGTAAACCCGATCACACCGGGTGCATGCGAAAGTTCGTACAAGCGTTCGGACAAGAGCGGCTCCGACGGAACAGGTTCCGAAGCTCGTCCGCGCCGAGATTCAAAGCCATTCGGCCCACGCACATGCGTCCCGCCGCCGGCGCGCCCCTCAACAAAGCCGGCCGCCGCCAAGTCCTTGTACGCTTTCGCCACGGTCATGTGATTGATGCCAAGCAGCTCCGCGAGCCGCCGCACCGGAGGCAGACGCATGCCGGGTGTCAATTCACCGGCCACGATCCGATCGATGATTTGCTCGTGCAGCTGAAGGAAGAGCGGGCGGCCATTGCCTTTCGACAAGGCAATTGCAAACGCGCTCGGCTCGCTAGTCCGCCGCCTCGACTGCCTCAGACCGTTCGCCATCTCAACGCCACTAACAAAATCACTTGTATGATTTTTTGTATTACTCGAGACGAAAGCGAGCAAGCAAAAACCGCGCGTCTGCCCGGTGATTTCTTCGTACGGTGCGCCTCCCCCAAAAATTTTGCAATACGATTCCGTTGACCGACATACAATCTGCATTGTAGCGTTTTGGGTAACGATGCGCAGTCGCGTTGCGTTTGGCGTGCGCGGTGTGGAGTTGTTGCCGATGGCAATTGCAAAAGGGCTGAAGGTCGTCGGCTATTTTGATTGCGCGGGCGGCGGTCAAGTGGTCGTCCGCAACAACGTGGCCTATGTGGGACACGTAAAGCCGCCGAATGGCACCAGTATCATTGATGTCTCCGATCCGGCAAAGCCCCGCGAACTCGCGCAGATCAAGGTGCCGGAAGGAACGCTGTCGCACAAGGTGCGCGTCGAAAATGATGTGATGCTGGTCAATCGCGAAGTCTTCCCGATTGGCCGCATCGATTCAAATTTCAACGGCGGACTCGAGGTTTTCGACATCAGCAATCCGACAAAGCCGACCAGGATCACCACCTGGGCTGCGCGCGGCATGCACCGTTTTACGTTCGATGGCCGGTATGTCTACGGCTCTCCCGAGATCGACGGCTATCTCGGCAACGTCGTCTCGATCATCGATTTCCAGAATCCCGCGAAACCTAAGGAAGTCGGGCGCTGGTGGATGCCGGGACAGTGGACCGCCGGCGGCGAGAAGCCGACCTGGGAAGGCACCGCGCACCGCTGTCATCACCCGATGCGTGTCGGCAACCGGCTTTATACGAGCTACTGGCACGGCGGCTTCGTCATCCTGAATATCGACGACATCACCACGCCGAAATTTGTCTCCGGACTCGATTGGAGCCCGCCCTTCCCGTGGCCGACACATACCGCGCTTCCTGTGCCGTTTCCGTTGCGCGGGCGGCGGGTCATGCTGGTTGCAGATGAAGACGTCGTTCGCCTTGCCGGCCCGACGTCTCCCGCCTTCCTATGGCTGGTCGATATCACCGATGAAACAAAGCCAATTCCGTTCGCAAGCTTTCAGGTCGCCGAGGAGGACGGCTCCCCCAAGCAGGACTACACCGGGCTGCATCAATTCTGCGAGGAAATACGCAGCACTGAAATTCCGATTGCATGGTTCGCGCACGGCCTGCGCGTTATCGACATCGCCAATCCGCACGCGCCGAAGGAAGTTGCTTCATTCATGCCGGACGTGCCGGCCGGCGCCACGCGCGTGCAAAGCAACGACGTCTGCTTTGACGATCGCGGCCTGATCTATCTCATCGACCGCACGCGCGGTCTTCACATTCTGGAACGCATCTAAAGCCGGGGTACTTATTGGAGTTGGTTGGGCCATGAGTATCGTTATTCGCAATGCGCAAATACGAGGCCAAAAGCAGCCGGTCGATATCGCCGTCGAAGGTGAAAAAATAACAGCTGTCGCCCCAAAGCTTGCGGCCAAGGGCCAGAAGGAACTCGACGTCACGGGCAGCCTTGTCCTGCCCGGCTTTCTTAACCTCCATTTTCACGCTGACAAGTGCCTGCTTGGCGAAATAATGCGGCCGAACGTTTCCGGCACGCTCCCCGAAGCAATCGAGATCACCAACGACCACAAGCGCAACTACGATCCGGCCGAAGTCGCCTCCCGTGCCGTCCGCACGATCGAGGATGGCGTGAAAAACGGAACAACATTTTTTCGCCTGTTCTGCGACGTCGGCACGATCGGCGGGCTTAAGGCGGCGCGCGGCCTGTTGCTAGCGCGCGAGAAAATGAAAAACTACGCGACCATCCAGGTGGTGGCATTCCCGCAAGAAGGAATTGTACGCGATCCGGGCGCCGCCGAACTGATGGACGAAGCCATCAAGGAAGGCTGCGACATCGTGGGCGGACTGCCCTGGTACGAATACAGCGACGCGGACGCGCGCGAGCACATCGATATATGCTTTGCCCTCGCCAAAAAGCACGACCTCGACATCCACATGCTGGTCGACGACACGGACGACGCTAATTCGCGGAGTCTGGAATATCTCGCCATCAAGACCATGCGCGAGGGCTTTCAGGGACGCGTTGCCGCCAGCCATTGCGGCGCCATGGCGGGATATAATGATGTCTATGCCGCGAAGATTGTGGACATGGTAGCGACCGCCGGTATCACCATTTCCGTCAACGCCCACATCAATCTCGTCTGCTCCGCGCGACTCGACCGCGAGCCCCGCCGCCGCGGTTGCGCGCGCGTCAAGGAGCTCCTCGCGCGTGGCACCAATGTCGTAACGTCGCAGGATGACGTGAACGATCCCTATTATCCGTTCGGCAAGCCAGATCCGCTGGAATGCGCCTCGATGATCGCGCACGTCGCGCAACTCACGCTGCCACACGAAATCGAGCAGGTGATGGATATGGTCACTGTCAATGCCGCCAAATGCGCCCGCCTAAAGGATTATGGCATTGCGCCCGGCATGCGCGCCGATCTCGTGGTGGTCGGGGCACCATCGACGCATGAGGCGCTACGCGTACAGCCTCCACGACGGCACGTCTTCCGCAACGGGCGTGAAGTAGCGCGTTCAACACTTAAGCAGGAGCTATTGTCGTGACGACGGCCGCCGCGCGTGTGGTACCACTACACAGCGCCGCGCGACTGGCGTCTGACTTTGTCCGCATTAAAAACGTAAACAAGATCTACAAGACACGCGCGGGGTCCCTCGTCGCCGTCGATAATGCATCGCTCGATCTTCGCGAGGGCGAATTTGTTTCGATCGTCGGCCCTTCAGGGTGCGGAAAGAGTACCCTAATGATGATGGTCGCGGGCCTCCTTCCGGTCTCTTCCGGCGAAATCTCGATCAAGGGTGAAACTGTCCGCAAGCCTTACACGGATGTGGGCGTCATATTCCAGCGCGACGCGCTGCTCGAGTGGCGCACCGTCCTCAATAACGTCATGCTGCAAATCGACGTACGCGGATTGCCGCGCGTCAAATACGAAGCTGCGGCCCGCGCTTTGCTCGCACGTGTCGGGCTTGTCGGTTTCGAGAGTTCGTATCCGTCGGAACTGTCAGGCGGAATGCGGCAGCGCGTCGCGCTGTGCCGTGGATTGATTCACAACCCGGCGCTGCTCCTGATGGATGAGCCGTTTGGTGCACTTGACGCTCTGACTCGCGACCAAATGAACCTTGACCTGCAGCGCATCTGGCTCGAGGATCGCAAGACCATGCTGTTCATCACACACAGCATTTGGGAAGCGATTTTTCTCGCCGACCGTGTCGTGGTGATGAGCCCCCGACCCGGCCGAATTGCCACAGCAATCAATATTGATCTGCCGCGTCCCCGTCGGTTGTCAGTGCGCGAGAGCAAGCAATTCGGCTCATACGCCGCTTTAATCCGCGAACAGTTCCAGGCCTTCGGGCTGTTGAACGAGGACTGAACGCAGCATGACCGCAGACACCACAGTTCCACGCGTGGAAAAACAGCCCTGGACGGCGCACGTCACTGCTTATCTTTATCCGACGCTTGTAACGCTCGTAATTTTCGCGGTGTGGGAAGCTGTGACCCGCGCAGGCCTCGTGCCGTCACTCATCCTGCCGTCATTAAGCTCGATCGTGCAGACCGCGGTTATCAAATTTCCGCTGCTGATGCAGATGAGCGCCATCACTGCATCCGAGTTCGTGCTCGGCTTCTTGCTCAGCGTCGCCGTCGGACTGCCGCTCGGCGCAATCATTGTTTATTCGCGACCACTGGAAATGGCTTTCTACCCCATCCTGGTCGCCTTCCAGATCGTACCCAAGGCAGCGGTTGCGCCGATCTTCATAGTGTGGCTGGGCACCGGACTGTCATCGAAAGTACTGATTGCGTTCGCGATCGCATTTTTTCCTGTTGTCATCGACACGGTCGTGGGCCTGCGTTCGGCGCAGCCGGAAACTATTCACCTTCTGCGTTCCATGGGCGGAAATCCCTTCCAGGTGTTCTGGTATGTCCGGTTTCCAAACGCACTCCCGGCAATATTCGGCGGGTTGAAGGTCGCCAGCACGCTTGCCGTTGTTGGAGCGATCGTCGGGGAATTTGTAAGCGCCGAGAAAGGCCTCGGTTACCTGGTTTTGGTCGCGAATGGCGAGCTCGATACGCGGCTGGTTTTCGCCTGCGTGCTGATGCTCACGCTACTTGGCATCATCTTCTATTTCATCATCGAGATCATCGAAAAATTCGTGGTGCATTGGCATGTCTCCGCACGCCAACTCGAAACCCTGGGCGGAGGAAGCTGAACTGGGAGGATGGTCATGACAAAGTCTGGACGTGGGAAGTTAACATCACGACGAACATTTCTTCGCGGGACCGCGGGTGCGGGGCTTGCGGTGGCGGCCGGTGCGCGGATCGGCCCGGTATATGCCGCAACCGAAGACATTTTCTTCCAGCTCGACTGGATCGCCTTCGGCCGCCACGCGCCATACTACACCGCGCTCGAAAAGGGCTTTTACTCCGGCAGAAATCTCAACGTCACCATTGCGCAAGGCCAGGGAACGATGCAGGGCCTGCGCACGCTGATCGCCGGCAAGGCGCAATTTGTCTTCCAGGATATCGGCGTGATGATGGCCGTGCGCGCCAAGGAAGACGCCAAGATCCGCGCACTCGCCTGCATGTACCAGAAATCGCCGCATACGGTTTTCTTTATCGAGGGCAAGGGCATCTCCAAGCCAAAAGACCTCGAAGGCAAAAAGATCGCCTTTTCACCCGGAGATTCGCCGAAGCTCATGTTCCCGGCTTTCGCCAAGGCCAACAATGTCGATGAAAGCAAGGTCAACTGGCTGTCGGTCGACCCCAATTCGAAAAATGCCGTGCTGCTCAATCATTCTGTCGATGCCATGATAACCTATCTCTTCACTCTTCCGGTTCTGCAAAAGGCGGCGCAAAATAACGAGAAAGTCGGCACGCTGGTCTATTCCGATTATGGCGCCGACTTCTATTCCAATGGCCTCGGCGCAATGGACGACTTCATCAAGCAGAAGCCTGAAGTTACCCGCAATTTCGTGCAGGCCACGATGGAAGGCGTAAAGTATACGTTGGCTCATCCGGAAGAAGCTGTGCAAATGCTCAAGAAGCATCAGCCGCAGCTGGATGAAAAAACGGCCGTGCAGGAAATCGCCATCATCCGCAAGCTGATCAATGCCGACAACACGAAAGGACCGCTCGGCGCGATGGACAAAGCCAAGATGCAAGCGACGCAAGATCTGATGGTTAAATATCTAGGCCTCAAGAACCCGCCGCCGGTGGATGATACGTTCACCAACCAGTTCCTGACCTGAAACAAAAGGGCGCAAGGCCATGACGAAAGGCAGCGCGATGAAGCCGCTCGACCTGATCGTCCAAAATGGCACCTTGGTGATTCCCGGCGTCGGCCAGATCAAGGCCGACGTTGGAATCGCCGACGGCAAGATCGCAGTAATCGGCGAAGCATTGAAGGAAAGCGGCGCGGAAACCTACGATGCCACCGGCCGCACCGTGTTGCCGGGAATTTTCGATCCCCATATCCATATCGGCAACGAACAGTCGTACGAAAGCGAAGCCGAGACCGAAACTCGCGCGGCAATTCTCGGTGGCGTGACCAGCGTCGGGATTTTCCTGCGCAGCCTGGACGATTCCTACTTCGATCACCTGCCGGCTTTCCGCAAGGCGATGGATGAGCGCAGCTATGTCGACTCGGTGTTTCATCCGCAGATCTTCACCGAACAACAAATCAAGGAAATTCCGGGCTACGCGGACCAGTACGGAATCCGTTCGTTCAAATTCTACATGTCAGGGATGCCCGGCATTGTTAAATCGGTTACCGACGACGTCTTGCTGCACGGCTTCCGCGCCGTCGCATCGCTCGGTCCTGATGCAGTCGCCTGCGTCCACTGCGAGACCGGCGTACTAGTCGATGCCGCGCGAAATCAGCTCAAGATTAGCAAGCCCGAAGGCACGCTCAAGGACTGGGAAGATGCGCATCCGGCAATCGCCGAGGCCCTTGCCATCCAGACCGCCCTCTATCTCGCGAAAATCGCCGGCGCGCATCTCTATGTTGTTCATCTTTCCAGTCATCAGGGCCTCGAGGTGGTGCGCGCGGCCCGGCGCGCCGGTATGCATTTCACGGTCGAGACAACCACACCTTATCTTGGCATCAATAGCCTCGATCCCAACGGGTTTCTGGTGAAGATGGTGCCACCGGTCCGCACGCCCGAGCACCAGACGGCACTGTGGGCAGGTTTCCTCGAAGGTTCGATCAATACCGTCGGCACGGACAATACTTCGCGCGCGCGCGCCACGAAGAAACCAGAAGCCGGCCTGCACGGCTCGCGGCCCGGACTGCCTGCGCTCGGCACTCATTTGCCGGCGCTCCTGCATTACGGACGCCTACGCGGCGTGCCCCTGGAGGTCCTTGTCGAGCGCGCCACGCGCTCGCCTGCGCGCGTTTACGGCATCTACCCGCAAAAGGGCACGATCGCAGTGGGCTCCGACGCGGATCTGGTCGTAGTCGATCTCGATATGGAGAAGGTGGTGCGCGCCAAAGACCTGCAGGGTATGTCGGACTTCTCGCCGTTTGAAGGCAAAAAGCTGAAGGGCTGGCCGGTTGCAACCATCAAGGCCGGCAAAATCATCGCGCGCGACGGCAAGATCATCGGCAAGGCCAATGGCCGCTATCTACCGCGCAAGCCCCACCCTGCTCCGCATTTCCAATGGTTCAGAAGCGCGCAGGCATGACGGAGGCGATAGCGTGCTCGGCGAAAAGACTGATCGCGCGTCAAAGCCGCAACAGGCGTTGGGCATTGCCCCCGAAAATCTTGGCCTTGTCGTCGCGCGAAATCGGCGCGGCCTCGAGCCAATCCGTACCCATTTTGTTGGGCGCAAACGGCCAATCGACCGAAAACATGACGCGGTCGACGCCCATTTCCATCATGCTGCAGACCAGCGCATTCGTGGAAAAATTGCCGCTGGTGGTGAGATAAAAGTGCTCGCAGAACCGTTCGCGAAACGAGCCGCCAGGATTGCCGGGCCGCGACAAGGTTTCATCGATGCGCCCGAGCAGGAAAGGCAGACCTTCACCGAGATGGCCGAGGATAAGTTTGAGCTGCGGGTAAGCCTCGAAAACGCCGCTGAGCACCATGCGCACCCCTTGCGTTGCGGCCTCCACGGTGAAACCGAGCGCTGGCCCGACTACTTCGGGATACTTCGCAGCATAATCTTTGTAATAGACATCGATGACGGCCGGGTGCGGAAAGGATGGATGCAGGTAGATCGGCACGTCGAGCGCGGCGGCGCGCTCGAAGATCGGCCAGAAGCGTCTGTCGTCGATGAAGAGGCCGTTGGTGAGCCCGTGCACCATCGCGCCTTTGAATCCAAGTTTAGTGACGGTCCGATTGAGTTCATCAGCCGCCGCTTTCGGATCTGGCGTTGGCAGGATGCCGAATGCGGCGAAACGCTTCGGATTGGATTTCACGATATCGGCCAAGCGATCATTGGTCTGACGCGAGAGATGCACTGCCGGTTCGGCTTCCATCTTTTGCGTGCCCGGGGCGCCATGCGACAGCACCTGCACGTCAATCCCCGCTTCGTCCATTTCCTTGATGCGCAGATCGGTGATGTCCTGCAGGCGTTCTTCGACCTGCGACAAGCGCTTGCCCTCGCGGCCCGGGAAATGTGCGACCAGGTCACGGTCCCAGTAATGCTCCTCAAGGGCAACGACAAGCGGCGCAAAACGATTGCTCATAACGCATGTTCCTTCCTGACGACGCGCGATCGCGGTTATATCGATAGCTTCCGATCCTCACCATAGGCGCTTTCGCAAGGCAGCGATGAGAGGCATGATGGGTAACTCGTATCAAGACAATCTCGTTGCCGCCGCCAAACTCGCTCATGTCGCGCCGCTCGGCTCATTGCAAGAAAAAGTCGATCCGCGTCATTCGGCATTGATTGTCATCGACATGCAGAACGATTTCTGCGCGCACGGCGGCCTTGTAGACAAAGGCGGCCGAGATGTCTCGGCAGTGCAGGAAATGGCACGGCGGTTGCCCTCGCTCATTTCGGCCGCGCGTGAGGCCGGTGCGGGCGTGGTTTTTGTGCGGAGCGTCTACACAACCGATGACAACCGCTATCTCTCAGATGTCTGGCTTGAACAGGCCGCGCGCAAACAGGGCGGCGGCTACACGCAGACCCCGGTCTGCCGCGATGGCTTCTGGGAGGGGGACTATTACGGCGAGGTCCGTCCGCAGCCTGACGATATCATCGTGACCAAACATCGTTACAACGCTTTTCACAAGACCGACCTCGATACCGTGCTGCGCGCGAACGGCGTGCGCACCATTGTGGTCACCGGCGTTTCGACCAATGTGTGCGTTGAGTCGACAGTGCGTGAAGGCTTCATGAACGATTACTATATCGTGCTGGTACGCGACGGCACGGCCGCCTATTCGAACGAAGAGCACGAGACAACGGTGCGCAACGTAGATCGCTTCTTCGGCGAAATTTCCACCATCGAAGAATTGCGCGGCATTTGGTTAAGGCGGAATAGTTGAGACACGGCCGCGGGCAACCCCAACACCGGAAATCAAATGGCTATCGAAGTTCTCAAGATTGAATTGAAGTCGGTTTCAGACGCATCGGGCCTCGAAGCAGCGATCATCGAAGGGAAATTCAAGGCCGACGAAGTCATCGGCGTTATTGGAAAAACCGAAGGAAATGGTGGCGTCAACGACTTCACCCGCATCCTTGCCGACCAGGCCTTCCGCCGCACGCTACTTAGACACGGCAAGCGGGACGAAAAAGCAGTCAATCGGATTCCGATGGTCTGGTCGGGCGGATGCGATGGCGTGATCACGCCACACGCGACGATTTTTGCCCGCAACGAAAAGACCGGGCCTGCTTCTAAATCTCGCCTCGCCATCGGCACCGCGATGAGTGAAGTTTTGCTACCGGAAGATATCGGCCGGCCGGCGATGGTCGAAAAAGTTGCCATCGCCGTCAAAAATGCGATGCGGGATGCCGGCATCGAAGATCCCAAAGACGTCCATTATGTGCAAACGAAGACGCCACTGCTCACGATCGAGTCGGTGCAGGAGGCCGAGTCGCGCGGCAAGCACGTCGCCTGCGAGGTCCACGACTCGATGGGAGTTTCCAACGGCACGACTGCGCTCGGCATCGCCGTCGCGCTTGACGAGATCAAGATGCCGAAGGCCGAGGAGATCTGCCGCAATTTCAATCTCTATTCGTCGGTTGCGTCATGCTCGTCGGGCGTCGAGCTGACGCAGGCTCAGATCGTTCTTCTGGGAAACAAGGCCGGAGCCGGCGGCCGCTATCGCATCGGGCATTCGGTGATGAAGGATGCGCTCGACATCGATGGTATCTATGAAGCGATCCGTAATGCTGGACTGCCGCTGCCCGAACGAGCGCGCTCGACCGATCTTAACGGCAAGCTTGTGAATGTCTTCATTAAGTGCGAGGCGGACCGCACCGGAAAGCTGCGTGGGCGACGGCAGATCATGCTCGATGATTCTGACGTGCATCACCACCGCCATTCGAAGGCCGCTGTCGGTGGCGTCGCTGCAACTGCGATCGGCGACCCCGCCGTATTTGTATCGGTAGATGCAATGCACCAGGGCCCGCAAGGCGGCGGCCCGGTGATCGCTATCATCGACGCTGGTGAATAAGCATTCGGGCATGTCATGACGGAGAATCTCTGCCGGAAGCCAGCGCACGAACTGGCCGCCTTGGTCCGCAGCCGGAAGATCAGTCCTGTCGAAGTTCTGGACGCGCATCTCGACGCCATCGAACGGCTCAATCCCAAGCTCAATGCGATCGTGACACTTGCCGCCGACAATGCGCGGGAGCAGGCGCGTGCTGCGGAGCAGGCGGTCATGCGCGGAGAGAAATTCAGCGCTTTGCACGGTCTGCCGATCGGCGTCAAAGACATAACGCCGACTGCTGGCATCCGAACGACCTACGGCTCTCTCCTCTATGCCGATAACGTTCCGAACGAGGACGCCGAGGTTGTACGGCGACTGAAGGAAGCGGGCGCGATCGTGCTCGCCAAGACCAACACGCCCGAATTCGCCGCCGGTGCCAACACCGTCAATCCCGTGTTCGGGGCAACGCGCAATCCGTGGAATCCGTCGCTCAGCCCGGCCGGCTCTTCGGGCGGTTCCGCTTGCGCGGTGGCAAGCGGAATGCTCCCGTTCGCTCAGGGCACCGATTTCGGCTGCTCAATCCGCATCCCTGCCGCATTCTGCGGCATTGTCGGCATCAGACCGACGCCGGGTCTGACGCCTAACTATCCGATGCCGCTCGGCTGGGATCCGGGCCAGGTGCATGGCCCCCTCGCCCGCACGGTAGAGGACGCCGCGTTGCTGCTTGATGCGATGATCGGCTTCAGCCGCATCTCGCCGATCTCGGTCGCGCCACCCTGGGCCAGCGTATTCGAAACCGTCGATCAGACGCGTGACGCCAAAAGCTTGCGTATCGCCTACGCGCCCGACATTGCCGGCATCGGTGTCGACACCGAAGTCGAAGCGGCATGCCGCAAGGCTGCAAAAGCACTGCACGATCAGGGCGCGGCTGTCGATGAGATTGACTTTGATCTCTCGGAAGGACGCGATCCCTACAAGGTCTGGCGCGGCGTCTGGATGGTCGGCCAGCAGCTGGAGAACCTGCCGCGGCTGGGTGAATTCGGTGCGAACCTACAAGGCAACGTCAAGGCAGGGCTGACGCTGACCACAACGGATATCGCCAAGGCGGAGCAAGGGCGGCTTGCCCTGTTCCAGAAAATGCGCGCGCTGTTCGAGCGCTATGATCTGCTCCTTACGCCTGCCGCGCCGGTCAAGCCTTATCCGGTGGAGATGAACTTTCCGAACGAGATCAACGGCAAGACATTCGACAATTATATAGACTGGATCGCGCCGTGTTTCCTGATCACCCTGCTCAGCCTGCCGGCGGGCAGCGTCCCTGCCGGATTGACCCGCGACCGGCTGCCGGTCGGGCTGCAGGTCATCGGCCCGCGCTTTGAAGAGCCGAAGATCCTGGGCCTGATGAAGCTCGTGCAGCAGGCCAATCCAATCGGCTGGCCGCCGGTCATCGATAAAGGTCAGCCGCGCAAGTAGCGATAGACGGCGCGGATATTGAACGGCATCCATTCCTTGTAGCGCTGCATCGCCGTGTAGTCGGTAAGAACGACATCGCGCACCGCCGCTTCTTCCGACCAGCCCGACTTTATCGCGCGGCCGACGGCAGCCCGCATGGCGGCGAGCAGATCGCGGAATTGCCGAAGTTCTGTCCGCGTCGCCGGCAGCCCGTGTCCGGGGACCACAATGCTCATATCCATCGCGAGGACCCGGTCCAGCGCGGCGATCCAGCCGTCAAGATCGCAATCGCCAAGCCAGGGAAAACGTTCGTTAAAGAACAGGTCGCCCATAAACACAACGCCGGCTCTCGGCAGGTAGATCACGAGATCGCCGTCGCAATGTGCCGGGCCCCAGTATTGCAAGTGCACCACGTCGCCGTTCAGGCTGTATACCCGCTTGTCGGGGAAGGTGTCCGTCGGAGAGAGAACGGTCAAAGTGCTTGACCCACCGACACGGTCGATGAACCACTGGCGCTCACCTTCGGGCACAAGCTCTTGGAAATTACTGCCAAAAAACATCCGGAGCTTGGCCGCTATATCGCTGACCTCGATCCCTTGCGGCGGTGCTGGCCCGAGCTCTTTTTCGATCAGTTGGCGAGTCCTGTTGTGTGCGACAATTGTGGTGCCGGTGAAAGCCACATTGCCCGCAATGTGGTCAAGATGGAAATGCGTGTTGACGAGCGCACGTATCGGCACACCGATTGCGGCTTTGAGTGCGTCACGAAATTTTTCGCCCAGCACGCGATTCTGCTGGGCGTCGATGACGATCAGGCCATCACGGGATTCGACCGCGCCCGCATTAGAATCGCCGCTTGTCCCGATCCACGCATGGACCCCGGGCGCGATGTTGCACAGCTGCGCTTCACTCATGGCCGGCGATCAATACGCGTCTCGCGCATCCGTGTACCAGGATGGCTTTTTCCGGATAGTGCGGGCCGTCGTAGATTTCCAGAACCACGGCTCCCTCGCGGCCAACCGCCGGACCATGCACATTACCTTTCGGACTGCAACAAAAAGAGCCGGCCATCAGCACCACATTGGTCGGTGTGTATTCGTAGCGGCCCGAGAGGCAGAACATGAACTGGTTCGATGAGTGATAGTGCGGCTGCGGAATGCCGGCATCAAACTTGATCAGTACGATCGACGCGCCGGTTTCTCGATACGCCACAGCATCTTTTCGTTGATCCCTTTGAAGGACTTTTCCCGCCACGGCATGGCTTCCGACTTGATAAGAATTTCATCAAGCTTCGGCAAGTTGTCCGGGAGCTTTGTCATGATCTTCTGACTATTTCAAGCGGTTGCCGAATGCCGCTTCGGCGTTCGTCTTGCACATTCTTCGGCGCAGCGCTTCGTCGAGGTGCCCGATGTCATGATCGGCCGTCGATCGGATGCAGCGGAACCACGTGGGCACATATCTGTATCCGACGACGTCCTCATGCCGAACGCGCCGCACTCCCCGGCTTTCACGAGAGCCGGAGGCACGATATGAGTGTGAACGTCCCACCCGCCGATGCGAGCCATTACGCTGCCGTGCAGCGTATGTGCTTGAGCTCGATCAGCAGCGACGCATAGGGCACCGCCGCCTTGTTGGTGAGCTTGTGCACCCGGCGCATGTCATTCATAAAAACCATCGCGCCGAGCGGCTCATTCGTCATGCGCTTGTCGCCGAACACTGATTCAATTTCATTCACACCGCCACCGAGCGAAATTACGATATAAGGGTGATAGTACAGATGAAAATTCTGGACTTCGCCCGGCTTTGGGATGATTTCCCAAATGCGTAGGTAGTCGTTTTCGAACACGACGCGTTGCCCCACTTCGCCGAGCTTGATGCCTTTTTCGGTCGCAAGCTTGAGGCCCGAATTATCGCTCATTGTGCAAGCACCTATTTCGGCAGAACTGCAATAGCATTTATTTCGATCAAGTAGTCTGGTGAGGTCATTTTGCAGATCTCGACCATCGTGGAGGCCGGCAGCGGCGCCTTGAAATATTGGCTGCGTACCGCGTGGATCTCCTTGAAATGCTCCATATTGCGAACATAGACGTCAACGCGACATATATCGTCCATCGTGCCGCCCGCCGCTTCGATCGCGGACTTGACGTTCTCGAGCACCTGCTTTGTCTGCTCCGTGATATTGCCAATGCCCGCAATCGTCCCGTCTGGCCGGCGCGCCGTCATGCCGGAGATGAAAACGATACGGCCGCTCGCCTCGATGATGGTTGCTTGAGAAAAAACGCCGGACGGCTTCTTGATCCGGTCGGTCGTTACTTCACGCTTTGGCATATCCAGCTTCCTTTCCTTGCTGTTCACGGGGCGCCGGTGCGACGCCCAGTTCCTTGGCGAGGCGACCAAGCATATCGGGAACCGCCGGTGTCAGGCTGACTTTCCTGGAGGCGGCCTGCCGGCAGCTGGCACTAAGACCACTCTCCTCGTCTGTCGATTTTTTTCTTGGTCTTTGTTTTGCGCTCAAGCTTTCGCCTAACCGGGGCCTGATCCGCGAAGGGCATTATGGCCGGCGGTCATAAGCACCGCGCAAAAAGGCCGAACACATGGCCGCACCGAGCGGAAGAGAGCTTGGCCTTTGATAGCTGGATAAGGAAGGCACCCCCCGGAACCACGACGCAGACTAATGTGCGTTACTAGCGCGGCGCAGCCTGTATGAAGAAGTACAGGTACAAGCTTAAGCCCTCTTCTCGATGGTTTTCACCGCGCTGATAAGGCTCCCGCTTCTTCACCAGCCACCATCGCCTCATTCCGCGCTCACCGCCTTTTTTCGTTAATTTGGCCGTGGCCAAAAACCAGCAGCAGTGGCCTGGCGCATTAGATCGCTTAGCTCGTACGGACGATTCAGGCACTCGCTCACCCGATCCCTGCGAGGCAATTGCGCTCGAATTCTGAATTCCTCGGCATCAACTTTGAACAAACGCACAAAGTAGGCGCCGAGAGCGTTTTCGGTAGTCTGATCTGTGATTGTGCTCATGGTCCTCTCCCGACCAATTATTGTTTAAAGATTAGGGCTCGGGACTGAACGCGTCAGTGATATGGGTCACAAACAATCGAAAATACCTTTCGGGATTAGGTGGGGACCGCATCCAGAGGGGTGACCCAGGATTGAACACGGCCCCCCTGCAGCAAGATACGCACCGCTACTGACCCGCCGCTAGAATGCGGCTAGCAGCGGGGATTTCTGCGCCGAAAAAGAAGACGCAAATGGAATTGGGTGGGGCCGCGTCCGACGATCGGGGGATGCGAATGCGGCCCCTAAAGGCTCTACAGTTCACCCGCCGGCAACTAGGTCCCCGGGTTTCTGCCGATTGGCTCTCTGCGCCGATGGATAGCAAGATTTTTCTCTACGCTTTCCGAATCCGATAGTTAATTTCGCTGCGGACGGACCGACAGCGCGGAAAAAGAATGAACTGAATCAGTTACCTTCGCTGCAATCCGCGCTTACGACGTCCAAAAGCTTTTGGTCTAATGCCAAGGCAAGCGCAAAGGTGACTGGCCCTGCAATCATCAAAGCACCCTGCCGATCGATCGTTTCCATGCCGATGAAGTGTTGTCCGAGATCAAGCACCGTTGCCGCTGCACAGTCTGCGGATGGCGCCGAGCTGATTAAGGCCTGACTACAGGGTGCCGTATGTGCCGCGCACTAGTGTCGGTTGGATTGGGCCGCCAGTCTAAAGCGCCCTCTACCGATGCCTATGGCGCATTCGCTCAATTCGCCTTCGCGCCATGAGGTCGCGCAACGCGGCTATATTCATGCTGAGGTGGTCGCGAACTGATTTGCGCTGATGCGGTCCAAGCTTGCCCGAAGCTAACGCATCCCAATCAGAGGCGATTGCCTGCCTAATGTGGCCCAACTCCCAGTCCAGTAAATCTTCCCTACTCATTTCTCAAAACGGAATGCCGCAGGTTGCATACGCGTAAGCAGCCGCAACGGCAATAATGACAATCACCAACGGATAGTGTTCGTGCGGCAACTTTCACGCCCCCGGCTCTGATTGGCAGAGTACAACAAAAAACTTCCGAGTGCGATGTTACCGAGAGCTTCTGTCCACAAACGAAGCCGCGGACAGCATCAGGAGTGGACATCGAGGTGGCCCGACTTGTCACAGCTTTCGTCAGGCGGCGCGCGCAACCCGCAGATCAATTTCGCTGCGGAGCGCCCCGAAATCGATTGGCTTGGTGAAAAGCGTATCGGCGCCGTTCTCCAGAGCCTTACGCTTGGTATCCGCGTCGCCATAGGCCGTGATCATGATCACGGGCACATCGGGCCGAAGGGCTTTGGCCTTGGGCAATAGCTCGAGACCGGTCATGCCCGGCATGTTGATGTCGGACAAGATCAGGATCAGTGAGACATCGGCGGCAGCCGCAATGCGTTGGAGCGCCATATCGCCGGATTGGGCAAAGTCCATGCTGAAACGGTCAGCCCGAAGGTCACGCCTGAATTGCTGGCGAAACAGCATCTCAACGTCCGGCTCGTCGTCAACCACGAGGATTAGAGGCTTCAAAAGGTTTCTCCCGATTTCGCGAGCGGCGCTCCCGCACGGGGGAGCACAATGATAAATTCAGTAAATGAACCGGGCTCAGTGGCCACCTCGATGGAACCGCCATGCTGCTTCACGATGACGTCATGGCTGATGGACAGGCCAAGGCCGGTGCCTTCTCCCGCCGGTTTGGTCGTGAAGAACGGGTTGAATATCTTATCCTTTACCTCGGGCGGGATGCCCGCGCCATTGTCACGCACCCTGATCTCTACACGGTCTCCCAGGCTGCGTGTCGAGGCCAGAAGGGTCGGCTCATAGCCGTCGCCGGCCTCGGCTTTGCGCTTCGTCGCTGCATAAAAGCCGTTCGCGATCAGGTTTAAAAGTACCCGCGTGATATCCTGTGGAAACACATCGGCCTGCCCGGCGGCCGGGTCATACGATCGCTCCAGGGTGATGTTGAAGCCCTGCTTTTCGGCGCGGGCCCCGTGATAGGCAAGGTTGAGGCTTTCCTCGACGAGCGAATTGATATCGACCAGCCGGTGTTCGCCCGATCCCTCGCGCGAGTGCAGCAGCATGTTCTTGACGATAGAGTCGGCACGCCTGCCGTGCTGCACGATCTTGTCGAGATTGTTGCGCAGCGTATCGGTCAGTTCAGTAATTTCAGCGCGCCGCTTTTCGTTGAGGCTGATGTCCTTGAGGGCGTCCTGCAATTCATCAATCAATTCGCCGGAAACGACCGAGAAGTTGTTGACAAAATTCAACGGGTTCTTGATCTCGTGGGCGATGCCGGCGGTCAGTTGGCCAAGCGAGGCGAGCTTTTGGGTCTGCACGAGGCGATCTTGTGTAGTCCGCAAATTCTCCAATGAAGCGGCTAATTCACGCGTACGGGCCTCCACGCTTTCGAACAATCGGACATTCTCGATTGCAATTGCGGCTTGGTCAGCGAATGTCGACGCCAATTCGATCAGTTTATCGGAGAAAGGCCGGACCGTGTTGCGCGTCAGCATGATTACTCCAATTGGAGTCCCTTCGCGCATGAGAGGGACGCCGAGCACAGTACGGAATCCGCCGAGCTTCTGCCCCTCGGTCAACCTGTATTCTGGGTCGGCCGTAACGTCATAGACTTGGACTGGACTGCCTTCAGTGACCGCGCGACCAAGCACTGTTCCGCGACCCGGCACGATTGGACGCTCGCGCATATATTCGTCGTATCCTCGGGAGAGACCATAGCTGGCAACATAAGGATAGGTGGCCCCTTCTGGACGATGGATGGCAGCACTATCCGCATCGCAAAGGCGTGCTGCGGACTCGACTAGAGTGTCGAGCACGGTCTGCAGGTCGAAGGTCGAGCGGCTGATGACCTTGAGCACGTCCGCGGTCGCTGTCTGCTGCTGCAATGATTCGCGCAGCTCGTTGAGCAGCCGCGCGTTCTCGATGGCAATGACAGCTTGAGCCGCAAAGTTTTTCACCAACTCGATCTGCTTGTCGGTGAACGGCCGCACCTCTTGGCGAAAAATGGTAATTGCACCAACTAGATCGTTCTCTTTCAGCATTGGCACGACGAACAGCGTTCGAGCGCCGGCGTAGTCTACCATCGCAATAAACGACGGGTCTTTTTCAAGGTATAGCGGTTCCGCCCTCATGTCAGCGATCTGTAACACCCGCTTCGAGGCAGCGAGGCGTGCAAGCGGGTGACTTGGACCGACGTTTAATATCGAATGGCGCCGGCGGTGTTCGGCGTATGCATCGGGCACGTTGTGCGTCGCTGCTAGCGGAAATGCACCGTTATCGTAAAGATTCAGCGTGCCAAAATTTGCTTCGCAAAGACGCGTTGCGTTTGCCAGCATGGTCTCAAATACAGGAGCAAGGTCGCTCGGCGAACTCGATATGACTTGCAAAACCTCCGAGGTCGCGGTCTGTTGCGTGAGGGACTCGCTGAGATCGTCGGTGCGCTGGCGCAGCTCATTCAACAACCGCGCGTTCTCGATGGCAATTACCGCCTGCGCAGCGAAATTCGTCACCAGCTCGATTTGCATGTCGGTAAAGGGACGAACTTCCTGGCGGAAGATGCCGAAGGCACCGACAATTTCATTGTCCTTACGCATCGGCACGATCAAGAGGGAGCGAATGCCGCCGAGATCGACTCCCGCGACCGCCATGGGATCGCCGCTAAGATAGGCCGCGTCGGCGCGATAATCATTGATATGAATCGGCCGCCGGTTCGCGATCATGCGGCTGAAAGCATTGCTCGGCGTCACCTTATGGGCTCCGCGGCGAAGAAACTCTGTAACTGCGGACGGCACATTAAGGCTGGCTATCACTTGCGGCGTACCATTCTCGAACCGGAACAGGGAGGCGAACTTGGCGTCGCAAATCTGCGTGGCGTTGCGAAGCAAGGACTCGAACACCGGCTGCAGATCGCTGGACGAAGCCGCAATGATGCGCAACACTTCGCTCATCGCGGTCTGCTGCGCGAGGGATTCGGTGAGATCGTCGGTGCGCTGGCGCAGCTCATTGAGCAGCCGCGCATTTTCGATAGCGATGACGGCCTGCGCAGCGAAGTTTCCTAATAGTTCAATCTGCTTGTCAGTAAAGGGCCGGACTTCTTGCCGGAAGATGACGATGGCACCAAAGAGTTCGCCCTCCTTGAGCATTGGCACAAGTACTTGTGAACGTGACCCAGCCAGTACTGCAAGCTGCCCTCGCTGAGGCTCGTCCATAAGATCCAATATCTCGACCGGCCGTTTCGTTTTAGCTAACCGACGAAGAGGCGCGTTAGCGCCGGGACGAATTATCGGTTCACGCTGTCTCAATTCAACATAGGCGGGCGGCAATCCATGGCCGGCCACATGACGGAATTCATTATCCTCACAAAGTACTAGCGTTCCCAACTCAGCTTCGCAGATACGCGTCGCTTTTTCCAATATTGCCTGGAACACCGGCTCGAGCTCGCCGGGTGACGAGCTGATGACTTTCAGCACTTCAGAGGTTGCGGTCTCGCGCTGGCGTGCTGCATCAAGCTCACGGGTGAGCTGGTCAAGTTTGTCCCGCAAGTTAGCAGGTGATAGGTGGCTGTTCGACGCCTTCCGGACCTTGCCCCTATTTCTACGCCGAACTTTCGCTGGGTGTCCGCTTCTACCGCGCGGCCTCATTGTCGCCCCCAAGACTTAGGCGGGGATGGTAGCAACTGTCGCCTGTACTCAGAAAGGGGCTAACGCTCTTGAGGGATGCCGCTAATGGGTCATGTGTGGACGGCGCCTTGGCAAGAACTTTCTGACGTTGCTGCAGCATTGGTCGGGTGCGGTCATGTGTCCGGCCTGCGGCGCGCTTGGCCGCTGGCCCTAATGCTCTGCGTGGATCGGGTCCCAATCAAAAGCACGCACTTGAAGTGCGCTGACCCAAACGGGCTCTCCCGATCCCCGGAACGACCGTTTCTGCATTACGTCGTCATGCCCTCGCCAATAGGTATTGCCGTTTCACACTGCCATCAGCAGCTTCGGCTCCCGGTGCCCCGAAACTTGCGGGTCATGGAACACCGTTTCGCCACCTAGCGGGTGCGGTAGTTGCCGCACCCACTCATCACTCCACACCGATACTCGCGCCATCGAGCCTCCCCCTATAGGACGAGGACAGGACGTCGCTCTCTTCGCCTTAGAAGTCCAGTCAGCTGTTGACGTAAACCCGCCTCAACCTGATAGAGGCGTGAGATTTCAGAGAAATTTCAAAAAAGTAACTTTCGTGGAATTTGCCTTCACCCAGTATCTGGCGCCATCGGACTCGCTTGATGCGCTTGGAAGGCTGTTGCTCTACCATTGAGCTACACCCGCAAGTGCCGGAAAGCCTGGCAGCATTTACACTCTCCGGCCCGCGCGCTGGTCGGCAGGACGAAGACCGGACCTATGTATACTAATGCATACCGGATTCCAGCCTGCGACAGGGCCTGCTACAGCAGGCGGAGAGTCCGAGCAAGTCGTTCCTCCTGCCGTCGGCCAAGGCGCCGCTCGAGACAAGGATTGCCGCCATTACATCATTCGGCAAATCTCTGAGCCACCCATCGATGCGCTCCGGCCAGAAACCTTGCAACGAGAACAGTCACTCACCGCATAATCCAGCCGAGCCGGTTCTTTGTTGCTTCGGCCGCCAAAAGATAAGCTGCCACCACGACAGCAATGGTCAGTACAAGATGCATCGGAAGCGCGACAAAATTGAATGCATGCCCGACGGGCGTTAGCGCAATTAAACAGGCCAGTAGAAGCGCCCCCAGCGACGTCACGACGAGGACCGTGTTTGCGCGACTCTTCCAGGCCGGGCCCCAGGTTCGAATGACAAAAATGACCAGAATTTGTGTGGCCATCGATTCAATGAACCAGGCAGTTCTGAAGAGGTCTGACCCGGCACCAAAAACCAACAGCAAAACGGCAAAGGTCGCGAAGTCGAATGCAGACGACAGGCCCCCCATGACCAATGTGAATCGCAAAATTGCTTTCATGTCCCAAGAGCGCGGCCGCGCAATATCCTCGGCGTCTACGCTGTCGTATGGAATGCCGATTTCAGAAAGGTCATAAAGAAGGTTATTCAAGAGAATCTGAACGGCCAAAAGCGGAAGAAATGGCAATACCAAGGAAGACAGCGCCATTGATAACATGTTGCCGAAATTCGAACTCGTTCCCATCCGCACGTATTTAAGGATGTTGGCAAGTGTACGCCGTCCCTCCGCGACGCCGTCTGCCAACACACCAAGGTCACGATCAAGCAAGATCATATCCGCAGCCCCGCGTGCAACGTCGGTTGCGCCTTCAACGGACAAGCCGACCTCAGCGGCATGGATCGCCGGCGCGTCATTCACGCCGTCGCCAAGAAACCCAACGACCTGCCCTCGTTTCTGAAGCGCCCGAATGATTCTCGTTTTCTGATCCGGAGAAACGCGAGCGAACAGATCAGTTTCCTCTACGCGCGCGGTGAGGGCGGAATCGGTGAGCTTGTCAATTTCGGCTCCGGTCAGCAGTCCTTGCGCCGGAATTGCCATTGTGTCGACGAGGTGGCGTACAACGATCTCGTAATCACCCGAGGCAACCTTGACCCGAACACCCGTAGCGGCGAGCCGCCGAATAGCGGCTGCTGCACCTGCTTTCGGCGGATCAACAAAGACACAAAACCCGGCGATTGAGAGATCGCATTCGTCTCCGGGTCTGATTTCCTGGTGTCCGGGCGGAACTGTCTTCCATGCGACTGCGAGAAGACGAAACCCCTGCGCGGCGCGCTCGTCGTGCACCCGATCAATGGTCGCACGCGTCGCATCATCGATCGGCGCGATGCGCCCGCCGCCGAGATCTACAGAGCTCGCCAGTCCCATAATGGACTCCGGCGCCCCTTTGATAACAAGCACACGCTGACCTGCATTCTCGGCAAGGATCGAAACTCGACGACGCTCAAAATCAAACGGAACTTCGTCGATTTTCGCCCAGCCCTTTAGAAAATCGGAAGAACAATGATTCAGGATCGCTTCATCAAGTGGACTGCGTATCCCGCTCTCGAACTTGCTGTTGACCGCGGCAAGAGTGAGAACGCGATCGCTGTCGGCGCCATCAATTGCCGGATGGCCGACGAGGGTAATCTGCGCTTCGGTCAGAGTGCCCGTTTTATCGGTGCACAGTACAGTCATGGCGCCAAGATCGTGAATGGCGGCCAAGCGTTTCACAATGACACGCTTGTCAGCCATACGAGTGGCGCCTCTCGAGAGGGTCACCGTCATAATCATCGGCAATAGTTCGGGCGTCAGCCCGACAGCGAGCGCTACTGCGAAAAGAAAGGTTTGTAGAACCGGGCGGCCGAATGCAAGATGGACAAGAAGTATAAACAGAACGAGAAAAATCGTGAGCCGCAAGATGAGCAATCCTAGCCGGCGAACATCGCGTTCAAGCGCGCTCGGCGCTTCACTGCCAGCGAGCGCTGCCGCAATGCCGCCGAAGCGAGTTTCTTCGCCGGTCGCAACGGCGAGGATGATCGCCTCTCCGCTGACCATTGAAGTCCCGGCAAACATCGCGTTGAACGCCTCCGGCGGCGTGTTCGCGCTACATGGCCCAATCCGTTTTTCAACCGGAAAAGGCTCGCCGGTCATCAACCCCTCGTTCACATGAGCATTCCGGCTCTGAAGGATAACTCCATCAGCGGGAACGATATCTCCAGCTCTGAGCTCAACGACATCGCCCGGGACGACTTCCTCAACAGGAATGGAAATAATAGCTCCATCTCGTCTGACGTCGGCGCGAACCGCAACAGAACGCTTAAGCGCTTCCGCCGCTTTGTCAGCGCGATGCTCCTGCACGACATCAAGAATAACCGACAGGCTGACGACGGTGACGATTATCGCAAAGCTGGTAACATCGCCGGTGGCCCCGGCGATCACAGCTGCAATCAGCAGAATCGCGACGAGCGGCTCCGCGAAACGTTTTGCTACTCTCACAAACAGACGCGTCTGTCGACGTGCGACGACGATATTTGGGCCGAACTGCGAAAGACGGTCTTTGGCTTCCGCTCCTGGAAGCCCGCTCGGACGGCTTCCAAGCCGATCGAACAGAGCTGCGACACCAAGGCACCAGAAAGCGCCACTCGGAACCTGGAGCATTGTTTACGCCCGTACCCGCAAAATAGAGGCTTCGGCTTCAAAAGAACTGCGCCAGACACAGCGACTCTTCGTAATTAGATTGCAACGACTGACTGCACCATTTGACGAGTATCAATCCGCTCACCGGACGGCCACGGCCACCATTTTTTGCAAAGGATGGCATACATGCAGTCGCGCTCACACGCCTTTCGCGGTGCGCAACGATTCCGCGCAAGCACACTTCGGCGGCGAAGAGGCATCGCCGCCATCG
>DATEKG010000096.1:0-13526 GCA_035277565.1 Pseudolabrys sp. | reverse complement strand
TGGTACCTGCCCTGGCGTTACGGCCGCTGGCGCGGCGTCAACGACACGCCGCGATCCTAGTTGCGCCTTCCCATCTGCCTGCTATATCGGGGCGAACGCTTACCTGCATTCGTAGGCAGCGAGTGAGCACAGGAGACGCATATGGTCGCGCTGACCTTCCCCGATGGCGCACGCCGCGAATACCCCCAGGGCACAACCGGGTTAGATATCGCCAAAGGCATCTCGCCGTCCCTGGCCAAGCGCACCGTCGCAATGGTTCTCGACGGCACCCTCGCCGATCTTTCCGATCCGATCGAGCGCGATGCGAAAATTGAATTCATCGGTCGCGAGGATCCGCGCGCGCTCGAGCTGATTCGTCACGATGCCGCCCATGTCCTCGCCGAGGCCGTGCAGAACCTTTGGCCCGGCACGCAGGTGACGATCGGGCCCGTGATCGAAAACGGCTTCTACTACGATTTCTTCCGCAACCAGCCTTTCACGCCGGAAGACCTTCCGGTGATCGAAAAAAAGATGCGCGAGATCATCGCGCGCGACAAACCATTCACGAAGGAAGTCTGGTCGCGCGAGCAAACCAAGAAGGCATTCCGCGGCATGGGCGAGACCTTCAAGATCGAGCTGGTCGACGCCATTCCCGCCGACCAGCAGATCAAGATCTACAAGCAAGGCGACTGGTTCGACCTTTGCCGTGGCCCGCACATGACTTCGGTCGGCAAGGTCGGTAATGCCTTCAGGCTCATGAAGGTCGCCGGCGCATACTGGCGCGGCGATTCGAAGAACCCGATGCTCACCCGCATTTACGGTACCGCTTTCGCAAAACAGGAGGAGCTCGACGCCTATCTCAAGCAGATCGAGGAAGCCGAAAAGCGCGATCATCGCCGCGTCGGGCGTGAAATGGACCTGTTCCACTTCCAGGAGGAAGCCCCCGGCTCGGTATTCTGGCATCCGAAAGGCTGGACGCTGTTCCAGCAACTCGAGGGCTATATCCGCAGGCGTCAGCAGGAATTCGGATTTGTTGAAGTCAATTCTCCGCAGCTCATGGATAAAACGCTGTGGGAGACGACCGGCCACATCCCGACCTATTCAGACATGATCTTCCTCACGCAGAAGCGCGAGGAAGACGAGCGCGTCTATGCGGTCAAACCGATGAACTGCCCGGGACACGTGCAGATCTTCAAAAACGGCTTGCGCAGTTACCGGGAACTGCCGGTAAAGATTGCCGAATTCGGCAAGGTCCATCGCTTCGAACCGTCCGGCGCCCTGCACGGCCTGATGCGGGTGCGCGCCTTCACCCAGGACGACGCGCATATCTTCATCACCGAGAGCCAGATCGCCGAGGAAACCCTCAAGGTGAATGATCAGATTCTGTCGATCTATGATGATTTCGGTTTCTCGGATGTTCGCATCAAGTTTTCCGACCGTCCGGACAAGCGCATCGGCGACGATGCGATCTGGGACAAGGCCGAGGCAGGACTGATGGCGGCGCTCAAGGCGTCGCGCCGGCCCTGGTCGCTCAACAAGGGTGAAGGTGCCTTCTATGGCCCGAAGCTCGAATACGTGCTGCGCGACGCGATCGGCCGCGACTGGCAATGCGGCACGGTCCAGGTCGACCTCAACATGCCGGCCCGCCTCGGCGCCTTCTATATCGACGAACATTCCAACAAGGTCACGCCTGTCATGCTGCATCGGGCCATGTTCGGCTCGCTGGAGCGCTTCACCGGGATCCTGATCGAACATTATGCCGGGCACCTGCCCCTCTGGCTGTCGCCACTCCAGGCCGTGATCGCCACGATCACGTCGGACGCGGATGATTTCGCGCACGAGGCGATTGCCGAGGCTCGCAGGCGCGGCCTGCGCGTCGACGGCGACCTGCGCAACGAGAAGATCAACTACAAGGTGCGCGAGCACTCGCTTGCCAAGGTACCGGTATTGCTCGTCGTCGGGAAAAAGGAAGCCGCCGAGCACACGGTGTCCATTCGCCGGCTTGGCAAAGAGGGGCAGCAGGCGATGCCGCTCGATGCCGCTCTCAAGGCGCTGGCCGATGAGGCCATCGCGCCCGACATTCGTCGGCCGAAAGCGGCGGCATAACGACTAGCGTTGCGTCTTGATGTAAGCGGCGAGATCGGCGGCTTCCGCGCGCGATAAATTCATATCCGGCATTTTCGGATGCCCGGTCTGCAGAAAGGCAGCAATCTTCGCTTCGTCGAAGTCCGGCTTCTTGGCGATCGTGGAAAATGGCGCGGCCTGCGTGGTGCCCCGCTTCTGGTCGGCGGCGACAACGTGACAGCTCGCGCACCATCGTCTCGCGACGATTTCGCCCTGGCGGGCATCCGCGGCCAGGGCGTTTTGCGCCCAGGCGGCCGTTACGATGGAGCCGAACAAAAATACGACGGCACGAAGCATTGCGCGAGCCTCTGTGGGACATTGGTCCCGCCATTATACGGGCGGGTCTTCTACCTGTCGCGGGCGCAAGCCGTCAGCGCGCCCCGGCCGCGCGCACGAGCGGCAGTGTATCGACGCTCCCGGGCGGTTTGTTCAGCGTGCGAAGGAAGCGTTCCGCCCACTGGCTGAGGTCGTTTCGCACCAGCATCTTGAAATTGTCGGCTTGACGCTGACAGCGCTCATCAAGCGACATCGACAGTGCGCGATTGATGGCGTTGCCGACGCCTTCGGGATCGTAGGGATTGACCAGCAGCGCGGCCGCGCACTCGTGCGCAGCGCCGGCGAAGCGCGACAGGATCAGGACGCCGGGATCCTCCGGATTTTGCGCGGCGACGAATTCCTTGGCTACGAGGTTCATTCCGTCGCGCAAAGGCGTCACCAGTCCGGCGCGGGCGGCCCGGTAAAGACCGGCCAGCGCAGTGCGGCTATGCGCCTTGTTGATGTATCGCACCGGCGTCCACGAGGCCTCGCCATAGGCACCGTTGATGCGGCCGACCGCCTCGCCCACCGCCCGGCCCATATCCGCATATTCCGGAATGCCGGTGCGGCTGCGCGGCGTGATCTGGAGATAGGTGACCTTGCCGCGCCAGTCCGGAAAATTCGCGAGGAAGCGCTCGAAAGCGCTCATTCGTTCCGGAATGCCCTTGCTGTAATCGAGGCGGTCAACGCCGATGATCATCGAGCGGCCGGACAGGCTGTCGAGCACCTCGCGCACGAAATGCGTTCCAACCGCGCGGCGGGCCAATCGAGAGAAGGCTTCCGTCTCGACCCCCACCGGAAATGTTCCGACCTGGACGGTGCGATTGGCAAAATAGAAACTGTTGCCGCTCGCCCATGGCAGTCCGCACTCATTGGCGATGTAGCGCGAAAAATTCGCCGCATCGACCTCGGTCTGGAAGCCGACAAGATCGTAATGACACAGGGCCGGGATGAGCTGGTCGTGATTGGGCAGCGCCGTCAGTATTTCGGGAGGCGGGAAAGGAATGTGTATGAAAAAGCCGATCTTGTTTCGGTAGCCGCGATCGCGCAGGGCCTTCGCCAGCGGAATGAGATGATAGTCGTGAACCCAGATGACGTCATCGGCGCGCAGCAATGACTCAAGTTGTGTCGCAAAGTACTGGTTCACGCGAAAATAGCCGCCGAGATCGCGTCGCGTGAATTCCGCCAAGTCGAGCCGGTAATGCAAGATCGGCCATAACACGCGGTTGGCGAAGCCGTTGTAGAATTCCTGGTAGTCGTCTTTGCTCAGGTCAACGGTCGAATAGGTGATGTTGTCGTGGGTAACCAATTTGACGCCGCGTGGCACATCTTCGGCGACGCGGCCGCTCCATCCGAACCAAAGGCCGCCATGCCGCTTAAGCGCCGGCCGGATCGCGACCTCGAGCCCGCCGGCCCGCGCGGCACGATCGGGTACGCCGACCCTGTTGGACACTATGACGAGCCGCGCCAATACCGGTCTCCCCAGCTTCGCGACAGCTTGATTGCCGTCAAGATCAATCCTGACATCGAATAAGTCTGCGGAAAATTCCCCCACAATTTTCCGGATACCGGATGTATATCTTCGGACAATAAACCGTAGCGGTTTCGCATTTGCAGCGCGTCGACGAACATGTCACGCGCTTCCTCCCTCCGCCCAATTTCCCACAATGCATCGACCAACCAGAACCGGCAAATCAAAAAAGCCGATTCCGGAAGGCCAAAATCATCAGCGGCGACATACCTCATAACGTGGAAACCGCGCCGAAGTTCATTTCCTATGGCCTCCACTGTTGCCACGAAACGGGGGTCGTCCGGAGGTACCAGGCCCAGTTCGGCCATAAGCAGCGCGCTGGCATCGAGGTCGTCGCTGTCAAATGCTGCGGAAAAGGCCTTGCGCTTGGGATTCCACCCGCGTTTAAGCACTTCCTCACCGATACGGTCGGCGACGCCGCCCCAGTAGGTCGCGCGTTGAGGCAGATTGAGGTGATTTGCGATTGCCTGGAGCCGCTGGCATCCCGCCCAGCACATCGTCGCGGAATGTGTGTGGACGCGCCTGCGTCCCCGGTATTCCCAGATCCCCGAATCCGGTTCGAACGCATATTTCGTAGCCAGTTCGCCGAGCGGCTCGATGGTGTGAAACAGGGCAGCGTCGCCGGGACGCGGGAGCCTGCGATCGAAAAACATGGGCGTCGCGGCCATGATGATGCTGCCATACACATCGTGCTGGCTCTGATTGACGGCGGCGTTGCCGATGCGGACCGGACCATCGCCTCCGTATCCGGCAAGGGAAGGTGCGGCGCGTTCCTCGAGCATGTCGGTGTGAACGACGCCGTAGAGCGGCCGCACGTCGCCCGCCCTTCCCGCCGCGACGCTCAGGATGTAGCTGATGAAATCCTCCATCGTGCGCGTCGCACCGATACGGTTCAGCGCGCGCACAACGAAGAAGGCATCGCGCATCCAGCAAAACCGATAATCCCAGTTGCGTCCTGATCCCGCGACTTCGGGAATCGACGTGGTCAGAGCCGCCACGATCGCGCCGGTTTCCTCGAAGTTGCATAGCTTCAGCGTGATGCCCGCGCGAATGATCTCGTCTTGCCAGTCGATCGAAAAAGCGAGCCGCCGGACCCATTCGAGCCAATAGTCCCGCGTGCGCTCGCAAAAATCGCGGCAAGTCGTTTCGAGCGAGCCTTCAAAGGGTTCGTCCGTCCCGAAAACCAGATGCACCGGCCTGGTGAGGATGAATGACGCTTCATTCTCCACATATGAGAGCGGTGCATCAGTCGTGAGTCGTACCGGTACTTCGTCGCGCCAATAGCGGATGTGATTGCTTCCCGACGACCGCGTCGTCACCGGTTCACCGTAGCGGTGCGTTGTGCGAAAGCGGATCGTGATGCGCGGCATGCCACCGATCGGCTCGATGATGCGGATGAGCTGCGGCGGCCTGAATGTGCGGCCATAGATCTGGAATCGCGGCGCGAAATCAGTGATGCGCACCGCACCGCCCTTGTCGTCGACAAGCTCGGTGGCAACGAGCGCGGTATTGCGAATGTAGTCCGATCGCACCTCGACCTGACCGTCGAGCGTCACGTCGGTAAATCCCTTCTCCTCATGGCCGGCCAGAAGACGGCAGAAAACAGGGTCGCCGTCATAGCGCGGCAGGCACCACCAGACGATCCGCGAAGACGGCTCAATCAGCGCGGCCGTGCGGCCGTTTCCAATGACCGCAAGATCAAGCCCGTAATCGGTCATGCGCGAACCCGTCCGTTGGCTGCAAGCGACTCCAGTGCGCTGCGGACCGCGGCGGGGCTTGAGAACACACCGGTGAGACCGGGGAAATAGCGACTAACGCCGAAACCTTTGCCGCCAATGTCCGGCAGGACCGCGAACGCGGACTCATCAGTGACATCGTCTCCGACAAACACCGGCACCCGGCCCGCGAACGGAGCAAGCGCCATGAGCTTGCGGATGCTTTCGCCCTTGTTGATGCCCGGCCGCTTGATTTCCAGCATCGCCTTTCCCAGAAGAAGCTCCGTCGGCTCCGACGAAAATTCCTTGCGCGCGGCGACAGCAAGATGACGCAGCCGTTCAGCATGTTCAGGCGCCTTCCGGTAGTGAAGCGCCAAAGAGTAGTCCTTGTCTTCGACAACGATGCCGGAGCCGATCTTAGCGGCCTCGCCGAGCTGCCGCCGCAGCTCCCGCGGCAAAGGTTTCGCCCAGTAGAATATTTCCCCGTCGCGGAGGCGCATCTCAGCACCATGTCCGCCGATCGACGGCAGCCGCAGCGGCGAAAACAACTCATCGAGGTTACCGATCGGGCGCCCGCTGACCAGCGCGACCGCTCCGTCTGTCATTTCGAACAGTTGGCGAAGGGAATTTCGCAGAGGTTCGGAAACCTGCACCTCCGCCGGCGACGGACCGATATCGATGATCGTGCCGTCCACATCGAGCAATAGAGCGATTGATTTCAAGTCAAGCCGGGAAAAAACGTCCATGACCTGGTCGTTGGCAATCATCTGCACGAGTATAATTCCGCCCGGCGCAAGAAGGTTCGACGGGCAAATCGGGCATTAGCGCGCCAGAACCTCAACGTCGCCATCGACGCCGGTGACGACCTTGAATTCGCGCTCGTATACTTTTCCCTCATTGCGGGCGATGGCGCGATATTCGCCCTCCGCGAGGATCACGCGCGGAAAGGCGCCGATCGATTCCTTGATGACGTCACCGCCGGGCGTGAGAACCGACCACGCCGTATTGGCAAGAGCTTCACTGCCGCGATCGGTCACCAGTTTGAGCGTGATCGCCGCGGCGCGATGCGTTACCGTGATGTCGGTCAGCTTGCCGGACTGCACGCGGATATCAGAACGCACGACCGAATTGGCATCGCCGTAGTTCGACACGATGTAATATGTGCCTTCCGGCACCACCAGCACGTCGCTCGTCATGATGTGTTCGGCGATCGGCCTGCGATCGCCGGCCTCGAACTGGCTGCCTTTGTAGACGTCGAACGAAATCTGACCCGGCGGGATACGCACGTCGCCGACTTTGCCCTCGATGCGCAGACCCCCGGCCGGAAGATCGAATTGTTCATGCACGGCCGGCCCGCGAAGATCGACAGGCCTGACCGCACTGGCGAGCCCGAAGCCGACGTGAACAATATAGTTGCCCGCCGGAAGCACGACTGTCGGCGCAGGCGATTTCTCTTCCTTGACCAGCTTGAAATTACCGTTGCCGTCGGGCCGGGCATTGTAGACCCGCCATATCAGCCCGCCTCCGATCTGCGGCGCGTCCTTGCCGAAGCGCGCATTGAGCACGAGCGCCACCTGCCCTGACGGCACGGGTGGCGCTACCGGAATGGATGCGGTCGGCGTCTCGACATTCGGTGTCGCGGCCTTCGGATTTGACGGCGAGGTTGGCAGACTGCTGGGGCCGAAAATGTCTGTGCGCGTCGACGGCAAGGGCGATATCAAGCCGGTCGACGGCATGGCCGAAAACAGCGAATTGGTTTGCGCAAGCGCTGAGGGCCCCGCACCTGCGGCCAAAATAAATGCAAGAACCGGCGCGAGCCGGCCGCACTTGGCGGCGGTTGCGAAGACGATGTTCATAGCGCCGCTGTTTTCGGCCGAAATCGCGGCGATTTCAAGCCGAGACGCACGGGTTTGTGGGTCGGTTAACGCTGTGCTAGGCGCAACGCGCAACTTCCGCGAGGCTTGCAATGCCCGACGCCCTTGAGCTTTTGAAAACGCGCCGTTCGGTTAAGCCGATGGAGCTGACCGGCCCCGGCCCCACCGCATCCGAACTGGACATGTTGCTGCAGATCGCCTCGCGCGTCCCCGACCACGGCAAATTGGCCCCGTGGCGATTCATCGTGTTCGAGGGAAGCGCCCGTGACAAAGCCGGTGAAGCGATCGTCGCGACATTTCGCGCCGATCATCCTGAGGCAACCGCCGAGCAGATCGATTTCGAACGCAAGCGGCTGTCGCGCGCACCGCTGGTAATTGCCGTCGTCAGCAGCGCCGGCCCGCACGTAAAGATTCCGGAGTGGGAGCAGCACCTCTCCGCCGGCGCGTCGGCAATGAGCCTGGTTTTCGCCGCGCATGCCATGGGCTATGCGGCGAGCTGGATCACCGAGTGGTATGCCTATGACCGGCGCGTGCTCAACGCGCTCGGCCTTTCCCCGCATGAACGCATCGCAGGCTTCGTCCATATCGGCCGGCCGGCGAAACCGCCCGAAGACAGGGACCGGCCCAGGCTCGACTCAATTGTCACGCGTTTTGGCGGTTAAGGAACAAATCGGTAGGCGTAAACCTTAAACCTTTACGTCACCACAAGGCTGGGCGCGCTGTCACGTTTCTGTCACAAGACTCCGCCAGCACTATTATTCTGGATCGATCCACTTCCCGGGGCCTTCCAGGTCACAGGTCAGGAGGACTAGTTCGTGGTTTTCGAGGGCTTGTTCGCGCGCTCGCGCAATGGCGACCGCGTGGTGGAAGCCACAGCCGCGCCGCAGCCAGCGCTCGTGCGGCCTACGATCGGGCTTGCGCTCGGCGGCGGTGCAGCCCGTGGATTTGCCCATATCGGCGTCCTGCGCGTCCTCGCCACGCACGGCATCGTGCCCGACGTCATTGTTGGCACGTCGATCGGCGCCGTCGTCGGCGGTTGCTATGCCGCAAATGAAATGGACAACCTCGAAACATGGGCCCGAAGCCTCACCGTGCGCGGTGTGCTCGGCTACCTCGACATCAGTCTCTCCGGTTCGGGTCTGATCAGCGGCGGGCACCTTGCTGCGCAGCTGGAGGCCGGCCTGAAGGAAAGCCTTATTGAGGATTTGCCGATCCGTTTTGCGGCGATTGCGACCGAATTCAATACCGGACACGAAATCTGGCTCACGCGCGGGCGGTTGAGCGATGCGATGCGCGGATCCTATTCGTTGCCGGGAATCTTTCCGCCCGTGCGCATCGGCGGGCGCTGGCTGGTCGACGGCGCCCTCGTCAATCCGGTACCGGTCTCGGCGGCGCGCGCGCTCGGTGCGCGGCTCGTCATCGCCGTCAATCTCAATTCCGACCTGTTCGGCCGCGGCACAATCATCGCAGATCACGGCTCCGACAAAAGCGATCTCGCCCCCGAACCTCCGAAGACGAATGGATTTCGCGCAATGTTCAGCGGCGAACGCTCGATGCGGCGACAGTTTTTCGGCAGACGCGGCCGCCCGGGGCTGCCGACGGTGATGGTCGAGGCCTTCAACGTCATGCAGGACCGCATCACGCGCGCGCGTCTCGCAGGCGACCCACCCGACGTGCTGATCAGCCCGCGGCTCGGCGGCATTGGCTGGTTTGACTTCCATCGCGCAGCAGAGGCGATCGAAATCGGCACCGAAGCCGCCGAACGCGCGCTCGGCTCCGTCAATGAAGCCGTCACCGCGCTGTCGCAGCCGAGCAATGCAACCGACAAGATCTGATCAGGCGGTCCGGATATAGTCGCGCATCGCTTCCGATTCGCTCTCGATCTCCTCAACGCGGTGTTTGACCACGTCTCCGATCGAGATCAGCCCGACGAGATGCCCGCCGTTGACGACCGGCATGTGCCGGAATTTTCCCGCGGTCATGCGTTCCATGATGCTGGCGGCAGTATCGTCTTCACCGCAAGTCGCGACATTGCGCGTCATCACCTGCCCGACCGGCGCATCGAGCGCGGCGGCACCTTGATCCGAAAGTGCGCGCACAATGTCGCGTTCCGACAAAATGCCGGCCATGCGGCCGCCTGCACCGAGGATGACGACGGCACCGATACGATGCGTCGCGAGCAATTTCGCCGCCGCCGCGAGATCGGCCGTCGGCTCAATGGTGATGATGTCGCCGCCCAAGTGACGTTCGGAGTTACGTTGCTTGGCGGCCAGAATCGTCTTCACGTTCATGGCAGCCTCCCTAACGCACAACCGCATTTGCACGCGGTCATGCAAAAGCGCATTGCGTCCGGCTCTTCGGGATGACCCGCGAAACCGGGCCGAATGCAACGATCCTGCCGCCGGGCGGTTCCGTCAAGATGCGATTGCGGGGTTCAAATACGCGCTCTGCGATTAGCTAATGGCGCGTTTCGGCGGGGTCGTCGAATTGCGGGAAATCCGGCTTGGGGTCAAACCACGAGAACAACAGCAAGCCGGCAAGGAATCCGCCAATATGCGCTTGCCACGCCACCGGCTGCTCACTGCCCGTAACCGGAAAGGAGCCTAGTCCGAACAGGATATTGATACCGAACCATACCGCGAGGAAAAGCACGACGCGGGGATCGCGCAGCACACCGCTCAAGGGAATAGCCGGAACCTGGTAGGCGCGTTCCTCGCCGTCGCGGTCACGAAACAGATTCAACGGCCCTCCCCGCTGGAAGGCAAAACGCATGGCCGCAGCCATGGTCCCCGAGATCGCCGCGGATGCACCGATCATCGGATATTGCTCGCCGGCATGCGTGGCGAGATGCAAAGCCGCCCCGGCAGCCGCGGTCACCGCAAAGAAAGCGAGGAACCGCGGCGGACCGAAACGGCGGGCCACGGCGCTACCGAAAGGCAGCAGCCAGATCGCGTTGACGCCTAGATGGGTCCAGCTGGCATGAATGAACGCGTAGGTAACGAATGTCCACACATCAGCGCCACCGCCAGGCAGCGCGCCGCCGAGCACGGCCGAGTTGTCGTAGCGCGCCGGAATGAATGCGAAGTTCAGCAGGAGTTCGACGTCCTGCTGATCATTCAAAACCAGGGTCCGCAGGAGGTGCACAATCACCAGGACGGCGATCACAGCGGCGACAACAGGCGGAATGTTGATGGGCGGTTCGCGTTTCACTACCAGGATCCGGTGGCAATGCCTGAGTTACGCTGCCCGGGCGGTCAGCCGCAAGTCGGATCAAGTCGCATGCGGGGCCGATAAGGAAAAGGGAGGGCTTTCGCCCTCCCTTCGAGCCACGTTTGCCGGGGCATGACCATAGCTCGAGGCCTGGTCACGTCCCCACGCCTCCCCGAGGCTCTCAAATTTTTCAGCATTTCCGCGCGAACGCGGTCTTCCACATGGATCGCAGCATCCTAGGTGTGCCGATCCAAACTGCCAATCCAACATTGATCTTAAGGCTAACCGCACCTGGCTTCCTGGCAACAAGAATGGCGGCACGAACCCTGCTCCTTATGCAACGTCGCGGCAGCAAGCGCACCAGGCCTGTTCCGATCAGGGACAGGCGGGAAACGCCGGCGTCTCGCGACGAAACAGGTTTTGTGATGAAGAGCGCATCCACGCGGGCGCTATTCGAATACTGGGATCGACAGCGAGCCGGCCGGCTGGCACCCAAGCGTTCCGATATCGACCCCGGCGATATTCGCCAGGTTCTCGGCGACACTTTCATGCTCTCGGCGGATTTCAGCGAAGACATCCGGTTTCGCCTCGCGGGAACGCGCGTGTGTGCCTTGTTTGGGAGAGAACTCAAGGGCGAAAGCTTTGAAGCGCTTTGGAGCGACGCCAGCGGCGTGCAGCTTGCGGGTGTCACGACCGCCGCAATCCACGAAACGACCGGCACGGTCGCTGGCGTAATTGGGCGCACCGCGGCATATGACGAGGTCGAACTGGAAATGCTGCTGCTTCCTATTGCGTCGGACGGCCAGACGCGCACACGCGTGCTCGGCGGGCTTGCCGCGCAGGTAGCGCCGTACTGGCTCAACGCTCAACCTCTTGCCGAGCTTGAGCTGCGCAGTATGCGCTATATCGGCATCGGTAAAAGCACGGTCACGCGAGGAGCCGGTTTTGGCTTGCAAAAGCGCGGCGGCCGCGTGCTTCCCCGCTTTCGCGTCTATCCGGGCGGGTGTGGCCCGGGCCCCGCCGGGGACGCCGGCTAACACAACATTAACGAAAGGCTAATAGGGTCGTTGCCTGCGGAAAACCCTTCCGATCCCGGCACCTATGGCATTGCCTCTGACCAAACCGGTTATCCTGCCTCTCGCCGAGGAACGCCGGCGCCACCAGCGCGTGAAGGTCAACCTGCTCGGCCGCTACATGCTCGCTGACCGCCGGGAATTCCCATGCCAGGTCGTCGACATGTCGCCCGGCGGCATGGCGCTGCATGCGCCGACGGCGGGCCAGCCGGGTGAGCGCGTCATTGCCTATGTCGACCATCTGGGCCGTCTGGAAGGCAGGATCGCCCGCACATTCGACAACGGTTTTGCCATGAGCATTTCGGCGACGCTGCGCAAGCGCGACAAGCTCGCGGCACAGCTCACCTGGCTTGCAAACCGGCAAATTCTCAACCTGCCGGAAGACCGGCGTCACGGCCGCTTCGCGCCGCGCAATTCGATGGCGCGTCTCGTGTTGCCAAACGGCACCAATGTCGCATGCCGCGTGATCGACCTGTCACAATCCGGTGCCGCAATCGGAATCAATACTGAACTGCGCCCGCCAATCGGAGTGGTCGTCACGGTCGGGAAGACGCAAGGGCGCGTCGTGCGCCATATCGAGGACGGTTTCGCGATCGAATTCATGCGCCTCCAGCATCCTGATTTCGTCGAGGAAAATGTTACCGGCGAATAGCGTCACTGCCCGGTAAATGGCCCGTCCGAAATTGCGCGCAGTCGCGTCAACTCCCTGGTAGCGCCATCGACCCCGCCGGCTGATCCGGCGAGCGCGTCTCACAAAGCCCGAAAAGTAAACAGCCGCCCGCCGGCGCCTGGCACACGCGCGATTCTGCGCGTCGGATGTAAACAGCGACAATTTTAGCTAAATTGTATTGTCTAAGTTTTTACTCGAATTTGCCCTTAGTTTTATAAGTATTCGTCGATTGATTTATTTGCCTTCTACTTAAAATGACTTTCCCAGCTTAGCCCGAATACAAAGGCCTTGTGTGAATTGTGGCCCCAACAGGACGGGAAGGGGCCATCAATGGCTAGGCGTCTCTCAAAGGGATTCAGGACCGGCGCCACGCTGGCGGCTGCGGCCGCCGCAATGCTCGCAGTGTCCATCACCACGGCGGCGGCGGGCGAACGCACCGCGTCGCTCGGCCCGGCAGTCCCGACCGTCGAGCAGCCGCTTTACATTGCAGTCGGCGAACGCGCCCGCTCACCGATCGGCTGGGTCGACTTCTGCATCGAAAACAAGGCCGAATGCGCGACCACGCCCTCTGCGCCGCGCGACATCGTGCTCACCACCAAGGCCTGGGTCGACCTGCTCAAGGTCAACGCCTGGGTGAACGAAACGATCAAGCCGATGACCGACATGGAGCACTGGGGCGTCGTTGAACGCTGGAGCTATCCCGATGACGGCTACGGCGATTGCGAGGATTACGTGCTGCTCAAGCGGCGCATGCTCATGCAGGCCGGCTGGCCGCGCGAGGCGTTGCTGATCACCGTGGTACGCGACAAGAAAGGCGACGGCCACGCCGTGCTGACGGTAAAGACCGATCGCGGCGAATACATTCTCGACAATCAGGAACCGCAGATCCTGCCATGGAACAGGACCGGATACCGCTTCGTGAAGCGGCAGTCGCAGTCCGACCCGAATGTGTGGGTTCTGCTCGGCGAACCGCGCGTGGCACCGGCGACCGTGTCCGCGCGCTGAAACTGGAAAGGAATTCGCGTTCCCGGTCAC
>DATEKG010000095.1:0-5585 GCA_035277565.1 Pseudolabrys sp. | reverse complement strand
ATGCCGAGCAACTGTTCGACCAGCTTGTCTTCCTGTACGGTCGGAGTGACCAGGTCGATCCACACAGCCTCGTCAGGCAGCGTCGTGCCGGGATCGATGACGACGCGTTCGAGCGTCGCGCCGCGCGGTATGTAGACCGAGAGCATCCCGTCAACCCCCTACCCTGGATCGAGCCCGGCCATGCGGCGGCCGGATTTCATTTCCATGACCTGATCGTGCGGATCGGCGCAAGATGCAAGTCGCCCGCCGCGCGGCCGTCCTGGCGGCCGCACACAGGGGGTGGCGGTTGCTGGTCGAGAGGGTTCAGTCCGTGCGAGACGCCGCAGCCGGCGCGCACAACACGCTAGTCGCGATCGTAGGGCTCGAGATGGCTCTCGGCGACGGTGCGTTGGCCGCCCTGGTGGCGGACAGCCGCCGCAACGGCCGAAATCCCGATCTTGCCGTAGCGGTTGTCGAGGTTCGTGTATTGCCGGGCGGAGTCTTGCTTTTGCTCCGTTGTCTTCACTTCCATAGTCCTGAACTCCAATCCTTCCTTGTGTGTCCTCGCACCCGATGATGGTGCATGAGTACGGCGGAATTGCGCGGCAAATCGTATGGTCTCGTGACATTTGCCGCCGGTCCCGTCGGCGTCATCCGTCCAGTATAGGAACGGCGATTGGTAAACCCGGTCTTAAGGTCTTGCGAGCAAAGTGATTTTATATTGCCGGGTGTTTGGGTGCGGTGCGACATTCCTGCCACAGGTCCACAGGAAGGTGATCGCAAATCCGCCGAAAAACATGGCAAAGACGCGGCAATTTCGGTTAATTGCACCTTCGAGGCGATCATTTCGGGCGCCGCAATGGCGACCGGGAAAGAGGAATACAATGGCAGTTCGGGGGTTGTTGGTCGTGCTGTTTGGTGTGGGCATGGTGCTCGGTGGTTGCATGCAATCCACGATCGAGCCGGCGTCCGAGGCCAATCTCACGCCTCGGGACAAGAAGCTGCTGGCGGCGGCCCCTTATGAAAAGGCGGCGATTCCGGAGCCGTACAAGCGGCACATCGTCGAGTATCACCGCAGGGAGGCGCCCGGGACCATCCTGATCGATAGCGATGCACGCTACCTCTATTACGTGCTGCCTGATCACAAGGCGATCCGCTATGGCGTGACGGTCGGCGAAGAAGCGCTGGCCTGGTCCGGCGTTGCCAAGATCGGCCGCATGGCGGAGTGGCCGTCATGGACACCGACCGAGGAAATCAAGAAGCGGATGGACGTGCCGAATTTCGTCAGTGGCGGTCCGCAGAATCCGTTGGGCGCGCGCGCGATGTATCTCTATGAGGGCAACAAGGACACGCTCTATCGCATTCACGGCACCAACCAGCCGGAATATATCGGTCAGGCGATCTCCTCGGGCTGCATCCGCATGACCAATGAGGACGTCATCGACCTCTACAAGCGCGTGAAAACGGGCACCGTCGTTGTGGTGCTGGCGCCGCACGAGGGCGACTCACCCGTCAACCCGCGCCTGGCATCGACCGGGAACCTGTTCAACTAGTAGACACCTGAACTGAAATTGAAACGGCGCTCCACCGGGCGCCGTTTTGCTTTTTACCGCGCACGAATTGCCCAGTTGGAGCGTGATCGGTGTAATTTGAATCGTCATGCCGGCGCATAGCCGTTCGAAGAACGGCGTCGCTTCGCTCGCCTATGTCACCGCAAGAAGTCGGGCAAGCCCGGCTTCTGATGCATCCACGTCTTTCTACCGCACCAAAAAAATCAAGATGTCGTGGCCGGCCAATACACCTGGGCGGGCGATCTCGTTTAGGCGGGGGGCTGCGCGTCCAGACTCTGTGACCAACGCCTCCTCGGTCATCCCGGGCGCGATGCAGCACGCAGTGATGCAGCGCAGACCCGGGATCCAGTCCGTCTCCCTGTCGTTCCCGTCGCTATTTTCTGCTATACAACCTGTGATAGTGGGCGCGAATGCCCACCGTTGCCTGGTTCTACGGCATCGCAATCCGCATGTTTTACCGCGACCATCCGCCGCCACATTTCGAGGCGGTATATGGAGAGCATGAAGCCAATGTCGCGATCGCGACCGGCGATGTGATCGAAGGTTACTTGCCACATACGGCAGCATGGCTCGTCAAACAATGGACTCTCGCGCACCAGGCCGAGCTGCGCTCGAACTGGGAGCGTGCCCGTGCTAAACTGCCAATTGAACGGATTGCAGGTCTCGATGCTGACTAAGGTCACAAAACTGGAAAAGCTCGGCGGCTTCCGTCTGCGCATTCGCTTTAGCGATGGCAGCGGCGGCGTCCATGATTTTTCAACTCTGGTGCAGGAGCCCGGCTCGATGCTGGAGCCACTGCGCGACGAGACTTATTTCAATCGCGTCTTTCTCGAATTCGGCGCGCCGACCTGGCCGAACGGCTACGATATGGCGGCCGAATGGCTGCGGCGCGAAATGGAAACAGCCGGTGAACTGACCAAGGTCGCGGCGGAGTAGACTTTGCCTGTGTTGTACGAGGAGCGCGTGCTGCGCATGCGCTTCGGCATCGGCATGAACATCGACCCCACGCTGGAGGAAGTCAGCCAGCGGTTCTCGGTGACGCGCGAACGCATCCGGCAGATCGAGGCGAAGGCGCTCGGAAAACTGAAGCATCCCTCACGTCCAGAAAACTCAGAAGCTTCGTGAATAACTAAGCGGAAGCCTTTGGGGGCGAAGCATCCGTCGCGGTCGCGCAAATTGCGCTCGTTCCTGGATAATTGATGCAGCACCGTCATGCCCGCGCACAGCCGTTCGAAGAACGGCGTCGCTTCGCTCGCCTATGTCACCGCAAGTCGCGTTTACCCGACTTGCGGCAAGTAATTTATGCGGAAGTCGGGTTTACCCGACTTCCGATGGCATCCACGTCTTTCTTCTAACGGCGCTTCGACAAGCAAGATGTGGATGGCCGGAACCCGCCTTCGCTCGCATTGCGAACTTCGGCGAGGCAAGCAAGTCCCGCCATGACCAAGTCTGGTCAACCTCAATCAATTCCGCTCTAGCCCAGCGTTACCCTGACGATTTCAGGCGGCACACCGAGACGCATCGGCACCTTGCTGCAGCCGAGGCCGCCCGAAACGATCATGTGGCGGCCGCCCTCGACAATGTGCCCATACGCAAAGCGCGCGCCATACGCGGACGGCGTCCAGACCGGCTCAATGAACGGCAGGCGGATCTGGCCGCCATGCGTGTGGCCGGCGATTGTCAGCGCAACGCGCTGCGGCACTTCAGTAAAAATGTCAGGCTCGTGGGCGAGCAGAATGACCGGATCGTCGCCGGTGATGCGGGCCAGTGTCCCGGGCAGATCATCGGCACCGCGAAAGCGGCTCGGCCCGAGCCAATGGGCAAGCTGATCGTCGAGTCCGGCCAGCCAGAATTGCTGGTCGGGAGAAGCAATGTGCACCACGCTGTTCTGAAGCAACGGCACATCGATCGTCCGGAACGCGTTTCGCACGCCGTCGATGTCGTACCACCAGTCGTGATTGCCAAGAATTGCGTAAACGCCCAACGGTGCCCGCAGGCGGCCAAGTTCGGCAGCCCATGCGGGCGGCGGCACGCGTTCGGTAATGAACGGGTGTGTGGCGAAATAATCGCCGAGTACAACGGTCAGATCGCTGCCGAGCGCATTGCTGGCGTCGATCACCTGGCGTATGCGCCGTATCCCCATATTTGGTCCGCCCGCGTGAAGATCGGCAATCACGGTAATCGTGAGGCGGCGGCCCTTCGGCCATCCCGGCGGTGAAACCCGGTAGTCGGTAACAACAAGACCGTTTGCCGCTTCAGCGGCGGCATAGGAGCTGGTGGCCGGGAGCGTGAGGCCGGCCGCGCCCGCCAAGCCAATGCCGGCCTTGATCAGGCCACGGCGAGTCAGCATGCGCGCTTCCAGGCCGGCGCATTCAGCGGGGCCAATGGTTGTCATGAAAGCTTTGTTAAGCCGCAACTAGTGAACGAAATGTGGCTTGGCAATCATAAAGTCCGGGCATGGTTTACCGGCGCCTGCGCCGGCCGCGGCAATGGCAGTGGGACGTGGGCGTCAAGCTCTGGGGTGGCCGGCTCGCGCACGTCCCATTGGCACATGCGATAGCCGCCGCGACGCTCGATCAGATCAAGATGGATATGCCCGTCGTGATGGCTGTCGGCGCCCGGACCGAGCACCGTGGTGAATCGGTGACACGCGCTCTCGCGCAGACCCTCGCGGAAGTCTTTCGCAACCGCAACGTCGGCAAGCGCCAATGAACGCCCATCCGACAGGACGAGAGCGCGCACATCCAACGCATTGCCCTTGCCATGCTCGCTGAGCCTGGCTCCCTGGATGCGGTTGCGGCCGCGGCATTCAAAATCATCATAGGTCTCGACAGCACTGAGGACGGCGCCAAGTTTGTCGATACGCGGGGCCACTTCGTCATGCAGCCAGGCCGCAATCGATTCTGCGAATGGACAGCGCAGCAACGGCGCCGGCTTGAGCTCAATGCGCGCACCGCCGGGCCGGATTACAGCATCGAGCCGGAGCATATCGGAGCCGCCGCAGGCATCGGGCCCGGCCAGCCGCGGCATCAACTCGACTGCCGCGATATCTTCCATGCGGTGGTCGCATTCGGTCGGCGCAGCGGTGACGGCGGCAACGTCGAAATCAGGACCTGCCGCCTCGCGGAATGACCGGGGCTCGATCCATAGCGGCGGCCGCGGACGCGGCAGCGGAACTTCGTCGGCGGAGGCAATACCGGCGGCGGCTGCGACCCAAATGACTGCGAGAATCGCACCCATGAGCCCGGTCGCGGCCCGGAACGCAGCAAATATACGTGATACCGGCATTGTTCGGTGCCCGGCGAATTTGCACGCAAATAACGAAGCCATTGCGCACACCGTTCCTGCCGCTAACCTTGCCTCCGGTCCGCGAGGGGCGGAGGCCCAACGAAAAAGACCAGGGAGGGGAATGCCATGCTCGGCCTGATGCAGGACTGGCCCTTGCTTTGCCATCGCATCATTGACCATGCGGCGACGTTTCATGGCGAGCGCAAGGTCATCTCGCGTTCCATCGAAGGTCCGATCCATACAACCAACTATGCTGAAATCCGCACCCGGTCACTCAAGGTGGCGCAGCGGCTTGAAAAGGATGGAGTCAGGTTTGGCGACCGCGTAGCGACACTGGCATGGAATACGTGGCGGCACCTCGAGGCGTGGTACGGGATTCTCGGCATCGGCGCGATCTATCACACCGTCAACCCGCGTCTTTTCCCCGAACAGATCGCCTGGATCGTCAATCATGCGGAAGACCGTGTGATGATGACCGACCTCACCTTCGTGCCACTTCTTGAAAAACTGGCCGACAAGCTGCCATTCATTCAACGTTACATCGTGCTCACCGACGATGCGCACATGCCGAAGACGACGCTGAAAAACGCGGTCGCCTATGAAGAATGGCTCGCGGAAGTTGACGGCGACTTCGCGTGGAAAAGCTTCGACGAAAACACTGCAGCCGGCATGTGCTACACCTCCGGCACCACGGGCCATCCCAAAGGCGTGCTTTATTCGCACCGTTCGAATGTGCTGCATGCCTTC
>DATEKG010000094.1:0-2441 GCA_035277565.1 Pseudolabrys sp. | reverse complement strand
CGAGAACCTCTGCGACAGCCCGGTTTTTACAGGCTACACGCGGGACGGAGGCTATGCGACGCATGTGATCGCGGATGCGGATTTCGCATTCAGGCTGCCGGCCGATGGCGAGGATGTAGCGACAGCTCCACTATTGTGCGCAGGCTTGATCGGGTGGCGCTCGTTGCGAATGGCGGGGACCGGCGCCAGGCTTGGTCTTTACGGGTTTGGTGCAGCTGCCCACATCATTGCCCAGGTTGCACGGTGGCAGGGCCGCCAGGTCTTCGCCTTTACCAGGCCAGGTGACACCGAAGGCCAGGAGTTCGCGAGGAAGCTCGGAGCGCATTGGGCCGGCGCATCGGACGACAAGCCGCCTGAGCAACTCGACTGCGCCATCATCTACGCGCCGGTCGGCGCCCTGGTGCCGGCCGCCTTAAAGGCGGTGCGCAAGGGCGGGCGCGTGGTGTGCGCGGGAATTCATATGAGCGATATCCCGAGCTTTCCGTATCGCATTCTGTGGGAGGAGAGGGAGGTTGTTTCCGTCGCGAACCTCACTCGAAAAGACGGGCTCGAGTTTTTCGAGCTCCTGCCAAAAGTGGGCATTGCCACGGAGACGACCGTATATCCATTGGCTCAGGCAAACGTCGCGCTGGCGGATCTTCGCGACGGCCGGCTTAGGGGCGCTGCCGTTCTCGTCCCGTAAGTCCGTGCGGACGGCCTTGAAGCATTGGTCGTGCCGTCAGGACTCGCGCACTTTCCAGCGATCGCCGATCTTCTCATAGGTGCGCTTCACGGCGGCCCAGGCAATCCGATGAGCGCGCTCTTCCTGTCGGGCTTCACCGGCATGCGCCGCAAACGCATGGTTGAAGGCTTCGCGATAGATGCTCTGGGCGTGGTCCGGCAAGACGTGCCGTACCGGTGCCGGAAGTTCGGCGTTGTTCCCGTAGGGCACGATCGTCTCCCTTGCGCGTACCGCCTGCCAAACAAATCGAATGTGAAAACCTGGCCGTCCGCGGTTCGATATTCCTGAGCTGCATCAAACAAGAATTGATATTCCTCAAAGTTCGGGCAACTCGCAGCCGCTATCTTTTGGCAGTCGCTTGGCCATCAAAAATCCGGGGAGGGGAAGATGCTCATGCGTACAAAGTTTCGATGTAAGCACTTCCGGTCCAGAAGAATCGCAGGAAACCTGAGCTGCATCGCAATCCTGTTCGCTGCCGCCGCCGCAGCCCACGCGCAGATGTCGCCTCCCGAACAACGTGGCCGAACATTGGCGCAACACAATTGCGGCCGCTGCCACGCAACCGACAAGGTCAGCCCCAGTCCGCTGGGCATCGCCCCGCCATTTCGGACCTTGCATGACCGGTACCCGGTGGAAACCCTCGAAGAAGCACTGGGCGAGGGTATCGTCACAGGGCACCGGAACATGCCGGAGTTTCGACTGGAGCCGGATCAGGTCGGCGACTTCGTCGCCTATCTGAAATCTCTCGAACACTAAGACGCGGAATAAAATGGAGCAGGTGTCGTGACGACCAATAGATTACCGCCAGAGTCACAAAAGTGCGCCCGGTGCGGGGCTTCGCTCATCGCTCCGGAATGGTCGGAAAACACCGGCGAAAACGAGGTTACCTCGATCTGGCACTGTGGCGCCTGCGGACTCGAATTTGAGACGAAGAGTCCGTCTTCCGGGCCGAAAGAGTCCGAACTCGAACTGGTTGAGGAATTTCTGCCGAACCTGCTCGTAGAGTAGCGCTAGGCCGCGCGTTTCCAGTCGATCACAATCGCCACCCAGGCATGGTTTTCCGTGTCGAGCGTCAGCCGGTACGGCGTCCAGCCGCGTCGGCGAAGCGACAGCGAAACATCGGCCGCGTCGGCTTCCGCCGGCACGGTGAAGCCCGCACTGACCCGGCCCTTCTGCGTGTCGATATAGACTCGGCGTCGACGTTGATGGGGCATCCGATTCACCACTTGGCAGAGCGCAGGCACGCGCATGCCGGCTTGCATAAGCCACGATTTTCATGGGGCACGCGCCGGGGTGATCCTGACGGCTGCGACAGGGATTTAGGTATCGGCTGCTATTTTCCAAGTCCCCGCGGCTGCCGTCCGCAGCGGGCTCACCGTTTTTTGATGCCGGCCTTTTCGATCACCTGCGACCATTTGGCGACATCGCTGCCGATGCGTTTTTTCAGATCGTCCGACGCCATGCCGTGCGCATCCATCCCGGCGGATTTCGAAAACTTCTGGACATCGGGCGATGCGAGCGCTTCGCCGATAGCCCGGTTCAGCAACGTGACGATGTCCGCGGGAGTTCCGGCCGGGACGGCAAGCCCGTTCCAGCTGGTCACTTCGTAACCCGTCACGCCGCTTTCGCTCACGGTGGGCACATCCGGCAGGTTGGATGCGCGCTGATGCCCTGTGGTGGCAAGGACCGTCATCTGACCGTTTGTGATCGGCGACTGGAA
>DATEKG010000093.1:0-18256 GCA_035277565.1 Pseudolabrys sp. | reverse complement strand
GGGAATCGTCTCATCACCGTCAACCACGACGAGGCCATACCGCGATGGTTGCGATCGGAACCAGATCTGCAACCCAATTTAAAAAGCACGAGGTTGGAACGATGAGTGACATTGGCGAGCGGGTGAAAAAGATCGTCGTGGAACACCTGGGCGTTGAACCCGACAAGGTGACCGATCAAGCCAGCTTTATTGACGATCTTGGCGCCGACAGCCTTGACACCGTCGAGCTCGTGATGGCCTTCGAAGAAGAGTTCGGCTGCGAGATTCCCGATGACGCGGCCGAAACCATTCTGACCGTTGGCGACGCGATAAAATTTCTCGAAAAGAACGCGAAAAGCTGAGCAGGCAGGCGCTTTACGCTGCTGCTCACTCGCCGCTCGTCAATGGCTGATAAACTGTGCGCAGCGCAGCGGCGCGAATCGTATTGTTTGGACCGGGCCATGAGGCGTGTCGTCATCACCGGACTAGGAATGCTGACGCCCCTTGGCTGCGGCGTCGAACCAACTTGGGCGCGCCTCCTCAAGGGCGAAAGCGGCGCGAAGAAAATCGAAAGATTCGATGTCTCCGATATCGCCTGCAAGATTGCCTGCGTCATTCCACGCGGCGACGGCAGTAACGCAACTTATAACCCCGACCAGTGGATGGAGCCGAAGGAGCAGCGAAAGGTCGACGAGTTTATCGTATTTGCGATGTGTGCCGCGCGTCAGGCGCTCGACGATGCCGGCTGGCATCCGAAGACATATGACGAACAAATCACCACCGGTGTCATGATTGGTTCGGGCATCGGCGGAATCGAGGGAATCGCGGAAACCGCTATCGCGTTGAACGAGAAAGGTCCGCGCCGGGTATCCCCGTTCTTTATTCCGGGCCGCATCATCAATCTCGCCTCCGGGTTTGTGTCGATTGCTTTCGGCCTGAAAGGGCCGAACCACGCTATTGTCACCGCCTGTTCGACCGGGGCCCACGCGATCGGTGATGCTGCCCGGCTTGTGGCCCTCGGTGATGCCGAGGTCATGGTGGCGGGCGGCACGGAGTCGCCGGTCAATCGCATTTCGCTTGCCGGGTTTTCGGCGCTGCGTGCGCTCTCGACAAAATTTAATGACGATCCTACGCGGGCATCGCGGCCCTACGACAAGGATCGCGATGGTTTCGTGATGGGCGAGGGCGCAGGTGTTGTCGTGCTTGAGGCGCTCGAACACGCGCGGGCGCGTGGCGCAAGAATTTATGCAGAAGTAATCGGCTACGGGTTGTCAGGAGATGCGTATCACATTACGGCGCCTTCGCCGGAGGGCGATGGAGCTCTCAGATGCATGAATGCCGCGATACGCCGGGCGGGAATCTCGGCGGGAGATATCGACTACATCAATGCGCATGGCACCTCGACGCCCATGGGCGATGAGATCGAACTGGGTGCGGTTCAGAATCTGGTCGGAAATGCGGCGGGCCGGATGGCCATGTCGTCCACGAAATCGTGCATCGGCCATTTGCTGGGTGCCGCGGGCGCCGTCGAAGCCATATTTTCGGTCCTCGCGATCCGCGATCGGGTTACCCCGCCTACAATCAATCTCGATAACCCCTCGGTCGACACGCCGATCGATCTTGTGCCGCATCAGGCGCGCAAGCGCGACGTCGATATTGCGCTGTCAAATTCATTCGGGTTTGGCGGAACGAACGCGTCATTGGTATTCCGTCGTTACGTGAACTAGGAGACCGCGACAAGCGGTCCACAAGCTTTCGCCATAATTTTTCCTAACGTGCATCGCGCTTGTTGTTTTCCTCGCATTTTGACGAGGCTTGCGGCAGGTTAAGGTAGCGGTGGTGACAGGTGGAGCCGTTTAAGTGAACTCGAACCTTCCGCCGGCCGGCGGCGATGGTCCGCCTGCCGCCAAACCGCCTTTGCCTCGCAGCCCGCGCGCCGCGCTGGAGCCGGAGCGCGTGCCGGTGCCAACCCGCCGATCAAAGCGTGCGCGGCATCCGGTGGTGGTGGTTGGCAATGCGATTTTCACCCTGCTTGTTCTTCTTTCGGTTGCGGTCGGTGCTGCGCTGTTTGTCGGAAAGCAGCGCTTTGAAGCCAGGGGACCACTCGCCGAGGACAAGGTCGTCAATATTCCGCGGGGTTTAGGGATTCGCGATATTGCCGACCTGCTCCAGCGCGAGGAGGTTATAGACCAGCCCTATGTTTTCATGGGCGGAGTTCTCGTCCTCAAAGCTCGCGGCGATCTCAAATACGGCGAATACCAATTCACGAAACATGCGAGCGTTGCCGAGGTCGTGGACACGATCATCGAGGGCAAGGTCGTACAGCACGCCTTCACGGTTCCGGAAGGCCTCACATCCGAACAGATCGTGGCGCGCTTGCTCGAAAATGACGCGTTGACGGGGCAAATCAAGGAGATCCCGCGCGAAGGCACGCTGTTGCCGGAGACCTACCGCTTCACGCGTGGGATGACACGCGACCAAATTATTCAAAGAATGCAGCAGGCGCACCGCCGCGTATTGCAGGACGTGTGGGAGCATCGGATGCCGGATCTCCCGATCAAAACTCCCGAACAACTCGTGATCCTCGCCTCGATTGTCGAAAAGGAGACTGGCAAGCCGGATGAGCGCACACGAGTGGCCGCCGTTTTCGTCAATCGCCTCAAGGCCAAGATGCGGCTTCAATCCGATCCGACGATCATTTACGGGTTGACTGGCGGGAAGGGCTCGCTGGGCCGGCCCATAATGAAAAGCGAGATCGAGCAGCCGACTCCTTACAACACCTATATTATTGACGGCCTTCCGCCCGGGCCGATTGCCAATCCCGGCCGGGCGTCGCTTGAGGCCGCCGCCAATCCGGCCCGGACCAAGGAACTCTACTTTGTAGCTGATGGAAATGGCGGCCATTTATTTTCAGACAATTATGCGGAGCATCAGAAAAATGTCGCGCGGCTTCGCGGGATCGAACATGCCGTTGCGCCACCAGCCGCGCCCAACGGTCAAAATGGCTCCAGGCCTTGACGCGCATGCTCTTGTGACCGTCACACCCCGCGGCTAAGGTCGCCCGGCTTTCGTCCAGGCGTTGAACACGAGAATTTTTCACCATGACTCTGTCGAGCATGACCGGATTTGCTCGCAGCCAAGGCGCCGCAGAAACGTACGCGTGGAGTTGGGAGATCAAGTCTGTCAACGCCAAAGGCCTTGATCTGCGTTTCCGTCTCCCGCTTGGCTGGGATGCAATCGAGGTACCTGCGCGTGCGCGTGGGTCTGAAAAGCTTTCGCGCGGGACGGTCTACGCAACTCTGACTGTCGAGCGCAAAGGAGTTCAGCCTGCCGTCAAGGTCAATGAACCGGTCCTCAGTGCCGTTCTGTCGACGCTCAGGAATCTTTCGGGAAAAATAGATGCCGCGCCGCCGAGCCTCGATGGCATTCTTTCGCTGAAAGGCGTGATTGAAGTAACCGAAGAGGATGAGCGGGAAGAGGATCATCGTGCCGCAGAGGCTGCGATCGTAACCGGGTTTGAACACGCTCTTGCGGCACTCGTCGCAATGCGCCAGTCCGAAGGCGCGACGCTCGGGCGGCTGCTGTCGGCGCGGCTTGAGGAAATCGCCGATTTGACATTACGTGCCGACAAGGCGCCAGGACGGAAGCCTGAAGCTGTCAGAGCCCGGCTCGCCGAGCAGGTTGCGGCATTGCTCGCCGCCTCGGAACGCTTCGATTCGGATCGGCTCTATCAGGAAGCGGTGCTGCTTGCCGCGAAAGCGGATGTCCGCGAAGAGCTCGACCGGCTTGCGTCTCACGTCAACCAGGCGAAGCGACTGCTCGCCGGGGGCGGACCCATTGGCCGCAAGCTGGATTTTTTGGCGCAGGAGCTGCACCGCGAATCGAATACGCTGACCGCGAAATCCAATGACGTGGAGCTCACCAGGGTTGGTCTGGAGCTCAAGAGCGTCGTCGAGCAGTTTCGCGAACAGGTCCAGAACCTGGAGTGACCCTAGATGGTGCAGCAGCGGCAAGGGGAGAGCGTCGCCCGGCGCGGCCTGATGCTCGTGCTTTCATCTCCATCGGGCGCCGGTAAGACAACCCTTTCGAGAAAGCTGCTCGACATGGATCCGGGCGTGGTGCTGTCGGTATCCGTAACGACGCGCAAGATCCGCCCGGGCGAGCGGGAAGGCCAGGACTACCGTTTCATCGATCGTCGCCATTTTGACGGTCTTGTTGAGAAAAACGAATTGCTCGAATGGGCGGAAGTTTTCGACAATTATTACGGAACGCCGAAAAAGCCGGTTTTGGACGCACTGGCGGCCGGGCGTGACGTTCTGTTCGACGTCGACTGGCAAGGCACGCAACAGCTGCGCGACAAGGCGCCCAAGGATCTTGTCAGCATTTTCGTGCTGCCGCCGTCGGTGACAGAGCTGGAGCGTCGTCTGAAGACGCGTGCGCAGGATGACTATGAGACGATCCATCGCCGCATGGCAAAAGCGGCCGACGAAATGAGTCACTGGGCGGAATACGACTATGTCGTGATCAATCGTAATCTTGATCAGGCATTCGCCGACGTCAGCGCGATCCTGATGGCGGAACGGCTCAGACGCGAGCGGCGGACCGGGCTGTCAGATTTCGTGCGCGGCCTGCAAGCCAAGCTCTAGATTTTTCCTGTTTCCGTTTCGATGCCTATGCGGCCAGTACCACCCGGCCGACGATCTTGCCGACGCGGAGGTCATCGAGCGTCGCCGAGGCGGCAGCAAGAGGGCGTTCGGCGATCGGCGGCGGTGTGATCCGTTTGGCGCCCACCAGATCGACCACCTCGCGCGCTTCGGCAAGGGTGCCGGTGGTCGTGCCTTCGATCGTCATTGCCTTGAGCGAAAACATCGCAACGGCGGTTGTATAGGCGCCCCCGATCAGTCCGGTAACGACGACCTTGCCGCCTTTCGCCAGAACGCCGGTGGCGAAATTCAATGACGCTTCGGAGCCGGCAAAATCGCAGGCGGCATAAATACCCCCGCTTGCCTTGAAGATCGCCTTGCGTGCTCCAGGGTCTGCCGGGTCGAAGGCTTCGGCTGCGCCGGCCGCAATTGCCGCGTCGCGCTTTTTCGCGTCGATATCGGCGACAAAGATGGGCGTTGCAAACATCGCGCGAGCGAGCGCGAGTCCCATGAGCCCCACGCCGCCCAGTCCGACAAGGAGGATCGGCGCGCGGCTGGCGCGACCTGAAAGCCGCTTCAGGGCCGCATAGGCTGTCAAGCCGGCGCACATCAGCGTTCCGGCGAAGGCCGGCTGCAACGGCGCAAAGTCGATCAAATATCGCGGGTGCGACACAAGAACATGGCTGGCAAAACCGCCGTCGACGGTAATGCCGAGATGACGCGGTGCGGCACAGATATTCTCATCACCGGCCTTGCATGCAGCGCACTGTCCGCAGCCGATCCAGGGATAGACCGCAACTTTCGAACCAGGCTGTGCATCAGCTTCGGGGCCGGTGCTTTCAATGACCCCGGCAATTTCATGACCCAGCGTAAAAGGCAGCGTCCGTCCGGCGCGGACATCCAATTTCTTGCCGTCTCCAAGGAGGAAATACCCATCCTGCATGTGCAGGTCGGAGTGGCAGACACCACAGCGCGTGATGCGCACCAGAACTTCGCTGCCCTGCGGACAAGGCGCCTCGACGATCGATTCGCACAGCGGAGCGCCATAGGCTGTCAGGGACTGCCGGGACATCGGGGCCATATGACAGCCTAGCCCGGATTACGCCTTATCGCGTACCGGAAATTGCGTGGAAAAAATTCGTGTTAGCGTAACGAAGCCTTCAACCGGGATTTCTTCCGCACGCGCGGTGGGTTCGATCCCGGCTCGGGCAAGGAGTTCAGCCGTATCGGACCCGAGTGTCTTCAGACTTTGCCGGAGCATCTTTCGACGCTGGCCAAAGGCAGCTTCTGTGACACGTTGCAGCACGCCGGCGTCGCAGTCGAGCGGTACCGGCCGGGGGGACAGCCGCACGACGGAAGACGTAACTTTCGGTGGCGGAACGAAAGCCGAGCGCGCAACGTCAAAAAGAATTTTGGCCTCCGTGCGCCAGCTCGCAAGCACCGAGAGGCGTCCATAAGCCTTTGTTCCGGGCGTAGCCACGATGCGTTCGGCGACTTCGCGCTGAAACATTAACAGCAGAGAGTCGTACCATGGCGGCCAAGGCTCCGCCGTAAGCCAGCCGATCAGAAGCGGCGTCGCGACATTGTAGGGAAGATTTGCGACGATACGCGCGCGCTCCGGCCCAAGATGGTCGCGCGGATCGATGGTCATCGCATCGCCGGAGACGATATCCAGCCGCCCGGGATAGTACGCGGCAATCTCCTCAAGTGCGCCAATCGCACGCTGGTCCCGTTCAATGGCAACCACGCGTCGGGCCCCGAGGGAGAGGAGAGCGCGCGTCAGACCGCCGGGTCCCGGCCCGATCTCAAGGACGGTTATATTTTCCAGTGGTTCGGCTGCACGTGCGATGCGTGCGGTCAGGTTGAGATCCAGCAAAAAGTTCTGTCCGAGTGATTTTTTTGCGACAAGGCCATGCCGGCGGATGACTTCGCGCAGCGGCGGCAGATCGTCGATCTGCGCCATGTCAGCGCTCCGTCTCGAACGAAAATTTGCCGTTATCGACCATATGCATCCGACGCTATTTGGCCGGCGCGAGTGCAGCGGTCCTTTTGGACAATCGGGCGGCGAGGTTGATTGCCGCGATCAGGCTTGAAGGATCGGCTGTGCCTTTGCCGGCAATATCGAAAGCAGTGCCGTGGTCCGGCGACGTGCGGATGAAAGGCAAGCCGAGCGTCACGTTTACTGCGTGATCGAAAGCGAGCGTCTTGATCGGGATGAGGGCCTGGTCGTGATACATGCATAGGGCGACGTCGTATGTCGTCCGCGCCTGCGCGTGAAACAGGCTGTCGGCCGGAAGCGGTCCAACCGCATCAATGCCTCCCGCCTGCAACCGCTTTACTGCCGGTTCTACAATTGCGCGATCCTCCTCGCCCAGGGAACCGTTCTCCCCGGCGTGCGGATTGAGGCCCGCAACGACCAGGCGTGGCCTCGCTATGCCGAAACGTTCATGAAGGTCGCGTGCCGCAATCCGTCCCGTCTCGACGACAAGTTCGCAGGTCAAATGCGAAAATACGTCGCGAAGCGGCAAATGGATCGTGACGGGGACCACGGCGAGTTCGGGAGACCAGAGCATCATCACCGGACGCAGCCGTTTGCGTGTCTGCTCCTCCACCAATTTGGCCAGAAATTCCGTGTGCCCGGGCTCCGCAAAACCGGATTGATAGAGAACCGATTTTGCAACCGGATTGGTGACAAGTCCGGCGGCCTTGCCGGCAAGCACGTCGGCTACGCATCGGCGGATCGAGGCAATGGCAGAGGGGGCGCTCGAGGCATCCGGTTTGCCGGCAGCAGCACTGACATGCGTTCCGATCGGCACAATCGGCAGGGCATGCCGAAATGCTTCAACCGCCTGCGACGGCTCGACCGTTGCTACTTTGAGATCGTCCCCGAACTCACGGGCGCGCCGCTTTATAAAGTCAGGATCACCCACGAGATAGAAGGGAGCAAGCGCGAGCTCGGCACGCCGCCGCCAGATCGCGATCGTCAAATCAGGGCCAATGCCTGCGGGCTCGCCCAGAGTTAGTGCCAGGGGAAGGGCACCGGAAGCGGTCATTTGTTGTTCTTGTATTCGATCATGGCCGACTTGCGGATTTCATCCATGTACTTTTTCGACTCCGCTTCATAGCGCTTCGCAAAGATCTGTTCGCGCACTTCATGCTTGAGAGGAGATTCCGCGGTTGTTTCCTTCTTTCCACAAACCGCAAACATCTGAAGGCCCTGGGCGGTCGATTCCGGTGCAGTCAGGCGGCCTATCTGCATATTGCCGAGCAGGTCGCGCAGTTGCGGCGTCAGGTCGGCGGAATTGCGGGTGATTGGCTCGCGCACGGCGACATCGCGCAATGCGCGCGCGAGAGCGAGGCCTTCATTGCACGAGACAAAGCGGCTGCGTAAATTGTCGGCCTCGTTGCGCTTGGCAGCGACGGTTGTTTCGGCCGAACCGGCCGGAACAACGACCACGATCGGATAGAGCGTGTAGATATAGCCGACCGCGGGCGCGTCGGGCTCATTGCGGCCCTTGAGCGCGTTGGCGACATCACTGTCACCAACCTGAAGCGATGCACCGAACTTGCCGCGGACCAACTGTTGCCATGTAAGTTCGGCGCGGATTCGCGCCTTGACGGTGTTGGGAGAAATCCCGGCGCGTTCAAGCACCTGGCTGAATTGCGCTGTCGTCACGTGCTGACGCGTTGCCATGTTGTCAAAGGCCGTGTTGACTTCAGCGTCACTCACCTCCAGCCCGTACACCTTGGCGCGCGAAAGCTTCAACCGGTCATCGATAAGGTCGTCGATGATTTGCTGCCGGGTCGTCGCCTTATGCGTGGCGCTTGACTCAAGTTTCGTGCGCTGCTGGATGTCGTATTCGGTGATCGGTGAGCCATTGGCCACCACCACCACCTGAGCGGAGGCGCCACTGGCCGCGACCAGCACCAGGGCCGCAATTGTAAATGCCGCCCAGCGTGGGGATTTCGCGTTTATCTCCGGCATCACGATATCCACTGTCTCACGTTCGCGCGCCGCTGCCCTTTAATTCGCGGCCGCCCGATTGCCGACCCCTTGGCTGACCGACGAGCCGCCCAATGTGCGCAGTGTCAACTGCAGCATGATCGTGTGATTGGCGGCGACGTTTCCACTATAGGTGTAGTTGGTAATGTAATTCACGCCCAAAATGACGCAATCGTCCACATAACCCAGGCCGAGACGGGTTTGATCGAATTTCCCTGCGTTAATATCGTAGCGAGCCGCGCCCAGCAGCACCCAATTGGCATCAAGCTTGACCTGTCCAGTTCCAAGAATGCCCTGGCGTCGATCGAGAAATCCGATCTCGGGTTGCGCGGCGTAGTCGCCATACAGCAGGCTTCCGGACCAGCGGTCAAACGTCGCGCGCGCTTCGAGCTCGGCTCGCTTGACGGTGAATGTGTCGTTGTCAAAGCGGAAGCGGGACGTGAACATGTAGATGCTGTTCGGCTGATAAGACACCCGCGCCACGTAGTCCGATTGCGTGGTGTCCAGACCGGTGCCGAGGCCAGTATTCGTCGTGCCGCCAACCGCAAATGAGTTCTGACCGAACAGGCTATATGACTGGCCGAACAATGCGTTGACGAAACCGCCCTGATTGATCTGCGCTGTGTATTGCACGCCATAGTTGGCGCGGCCGCCGCCTTCCTCGCGATCCCACCCGGAGAACTTGTCGACCCGGAAAAGGTTCGAGTCGTCGAAAGTGAGGCTTTGTGCGTCTTCGTTTTGCCACTGTCCGATTTGCGTTTCATTGGGCCGCACAATGACCTGCGCGATCGGTTCTACGGTCTGCGTTCCCCAGGATTGCACGCTGATGAACGGGTATCGATACTCCAGGCCGACTGTCGGCATGGCCCGCACGAGATTGGTGTCACCGGTATCTATATAGTTGGAGACGCCCGGCTCATTTTTGATCTGCATGGAGCCGGCATCCACGCGAATGGACGCAAACGGGGTGAACACCTGTCCATACGGGTCGGTGATGCTGCGCCGCCATTGCGTCTCGGCAGAGAAGCGGCTGTAGGTTCCGGGAACGCCGCGAAGCAGGCAATTCGCCGTCGTTTTCACCGCTGGATCGGCAGTTTGCGTACAAGAACCGTTATTCAGTGCGCTCTGGGTAATTGGGTCGAAATTTGCTTCCTGGCGGGTAAGGCTCGTGAAGTTGATACGGTACCCAAGCTCGCCGCCAAGGATCGGATGGTCGAACGTATAGTTGTAATCGATCACCGGGTGAATGACGGGAATTTGCCCCTGTGCGTCCTGGTCCGAGAATCCGAGATAGTAGATGGTTCGGGCATCGAAGTAACTTCGATTGCCTTTGCCGGCCAGATAGAGCTGGGACACCGCGTCATTGGTCGGGATCTGGAATGGATCGGTAACGCGGAACCGTGACAGGTGCGGGTTGTAGTCCTGCAGGAACGTCCGGTCGGTGAGAAGCGTCCCGTCCCAGCCCCACACCCAGTTGTTGTTGAGCGCAAACAGACCCGTGCTTTCGACGCTGCCACGGAAATCGCGGAAGCCGGGAGTCGTGGTGCCGTCGCTTCGCCGGAAATAATCCTTGTCGAGTTGTTCGATGCCGGCCGCACGAATTGAGTATGAGCCGTTCAGGAGGCGCTGCCGGAACTCGCCCTGCAGCATCGGCCCCTGCTTCGTCGTGATCATGGGCGCAAACGTCGCGTCGTAGTCAGGTGCGAGCGCCCAGTAGTACGGAATTTCAACCGCTGCGCCATAGATCGAGCTCGATCCGACCGACGGCATGAGGAAACCGGTCTTGCGCTTCACGGTCGGATCGGGAGTTGAAAAATACGGAAACCAGGCGACCGGCTGACCGAAAAATTCGATCCGCGCATCCTCGAAATAGATCATCTTTTCGGTCTGGTCGTGAATGATGCGCGCGGCCTTCACCTGCCACAAAGGGGGCTTTTTTGGATTGTCTTTGCAGGGCGCGCAGGCGGTATAGACGCCGCTTTCGAACACCGTGAAATTGCCGCTCGATCGTTCCGCGCGTGCGGCGGCAAATCTTGTCTGATCGGGAGCGTCGAGCCGCAGCGAGTCAACGAACCCGTCGCGATAATCATCCGACAGGTCCATGATTTCGCCATAGGTGACTTTGCCGTCTTCCTCGGTCAGGCGGACATTGCCCTCGGCATGCAGGCGCTTGGTCTTCTGGTCGTAGACAACGCGATTCGCCTCGAGCGTCGACCCTCCGTAGTAGATCTGCACATTGCCAACGGCCGAAACGCGGTTGTTGGCATAGTCGTAGTCGATCTCGCTCGCCTGAACGAGCATCTGCTTTTGCCCTGACTTTTCCCGCTCAAGGGCAATTTTTGACTTCTTCGGTGGCACAGGACGCTGCGGGAATTGCAGCTCCTGTTGTGCGACCGCGGGCGCAGACGCGATCATCGCCCCGCAAGCCAAAAGGCCCAGGACGGCGGCTAGTTTCGCGACGCCACGACAATACGATCGCGGCGCTGATGGGCGAGCGCTAAGGAGCCCCGCCATCACCCGTCCTCCTGGTACAACAACGCGATAACACCCGTGACGCCGCCGACGAGCACGGGCAGCCAAGCCGCTGTCACCGGGTGCATCAGCTCGGCCTTGCTCAAATCTTCAGTCACTTTCGATAAAACGTAAAGCAGAAACCCCGCTGCCACGCCACTTAAAACCATCTTCTGGACCCCGCCGAAGCGGAAGAAACGTAGACTCACGGCGGCTGCAAGAAGTACCATAGCAGCCATCAGAAATGGACGGGCCAAAAGCTTTTGAAGTTGCAGTCTATAGCCTGCTGCGACCAGACCAGCGTGTTCGGCAATCTGGATATACCCTGGAAGCTCCCAGAACGGCACGGTTTCCGGAGTCGCAAAACTTTCGCGAACTTGCTCGGGCGTAAGGCTTGTCTTGAGCCGATACTCGGTTTGGTCGGCCGGCACTTGCCCCGGGCCATAGAGCCGTGCGTCGCGCAGCACCCAGGCTCCCGGGATCAGAACTGCCGCCCGAGCCTCGATCCGCTGCTTAAACCGGCCGTCAGTGTCGAAGATGAAGATCGAAACGCCGTTGAGGTTTATGCCCTGGTCGCGGCTTGCTACGGCGTTGATGATGGCCTGGCCTTCATCGGTGCGCTGGCTGACCCAGAAGGTGCCGCCACTTCGGCTCAACGCATTTGCCGTCTGCCCGAACAGCTCGGCTTCAAATCGTTTCGAACGTTCCTGCAGAATGGCCGAGACCGGATTGTAGACGGCAGTCGCGACAATGCCGAGAATGAAGGCCACGGCAATCGCAGGACTGATGAATTGCCAGGCCGACAAGCCGGAGGCGCGCGCAACGACAAGTTCTAGCCGGCGCGACAGGTTGAGGTAACACGACATTGTGCCGATGAGGATGCAGAACGGGAGAATTCGTTCGACGACTTGCGGCACCCGGTAGAACGATGTCTTCGCAACCAAAATCGCCGATACATTCGGGATATCGCCGGCCCGGCGCATGAGTTCGATGTAGTCGATGAGCGCGACGAGCACGAAAATGCCGGCGAATACCACCAGCACCGCGTAGAGAAAACGCAGTCCGAAGTAACGTGCCAATGTTCCGGCAAGAATCGGCATGGCGTTATGGCGCAGCAAACCGCTGGCCCATGCGCTCTGTGAGCGCAGCGATCCAGTCGGTGATGAAGGCAGGCGGCTCGAGAATGAGACCGCGGCGAATGACGTAGAGACCGGAGCCAAACGCAACAGCGACGGCGACGTACTGGAGCGCCAGCATCCAGGGCATGGTGGCGCCGAACACGGTCGATGCAAAGCCGATCAAACGTAAAAGCGCAACGCCGCCGATGGCGCCGAGCATTGAAAGGGTACGGCTTTGGCGCGTCGTTCGAGGCGCGCCGAGATAGGCATAGGCGATGACGACAAAGGCGAGCGGATAAAGCGGCGCCAAGAGCCGGTCATGGAGCTCGGCCCTGAACTGTCCCGGCTGCTCGATGTAAAACTGGTCCTTCGGATCGGGAAACAGCAACTGCCACAGGTAGCGCTCGCGGATCGAATACTTCACCGCCTGTGCGCCGCCCGCGAATTGCGACAGGTCGAAAGCATATCGATCGAAAACGACCATGGCCGGGTCCCGCTGTCCGCTCTCGTGCCGTTGCACGAAGCCCTTTTGAAGGACGAGGTATGTGCCGCTTTCATTGTCCAGAAGCTCTCCGACTTCCGAGAGAACCGTGATCCGCTCATTCGGATTGCGCCGGTCATCGAGGAATATTCCGGCGAGCTGCCCGTTCGGCCGCCGCTCACGAATGTGAATTGTGACGCCGTTTTCGATCGTCGTGAATCGACCTGGCTGAACAATGCTGCTCACAACATTGGCGCGTACTTCCGTCAGCCAGTCGCGCAGCATGCGCAAACCTTTTGGGGCGAAGTAGGCGCTGATGGCGCCGACGAGCAGGGACACGACGAGCGCTGCGGCCATGAAGGCGCGAAAAAGAATCCACGGCGACATGCCGGCAGCATTCATCACGATGATCTCGGAATCGTTCGACATCTTGTTGAGGACGTGCGTGACCGCGATCAGCAATGCGATCGGTGCAATCACCAGGACGAGCAACGGAATAATCAGGCCCGTAATGCCGACGAAGACCAGGATCGTCTGGCCCTGGCTTGTCATGATGTCGATGTCCCGAAGCGCCTGGGTAACCCAGATGACAGCAGTCAGGCTGACCAAAACGACCAGGAACGCGCCCAAGGTGGTGCGCAGGATGTATTGGCTGATGGATCCCATCCGCAGCATCGTCCCCCGATCCGGCACAGCCCGGACCCCGCGCGCGGTATCCCCACCGGACGCGAAGCGTTTCCAGCTTAAGTCTCTACCCCGTCAGCTCCACCTAGATCGCCCGACAAAATGGCCGGGCAAAGGCAAAGCCGTTGAACATGCACAACAAAATGTAAACGATGGCTCCGGGCACGGCGCAGGCGGGCGTCGACAATCCCGACACGTGGTAACATTCTACCATTGAAAGGCGGGCCAAAACGGCAAACGCGGTCCCAAATCTTTGGAAAAATAGGGTGATTCGGCGCAATTGGTCTTTGCAGGGGCTCGGCAGGGGAGCCATATGGCAGGAAAGGCACATTCCGCCGATTTTTTTTCGATACAAGGACCGCGACCCGATGACCGACGCCCTCAAGATCAGTTTTGGACCGCTTTCGGTTCCCGCCAGGGGCGTCCTCGCGGTTTTCTGTGATGAGACCCTCAAGTTTGGGCCCGCAACGCGGAAGGCCTTGGGAAAATCGGTCGAGCTCGTGGCCCGGGCTGCGAAGGATGAGGGCTTCAAGGGCAAGAAAAACACAGCGCTCAGCCTGGTCGCGCCGGAAGGGCTCAAGCTGTCCAAGCTTTTGGTCATTGGTGTCGGAAAGGTCGCCGAGATCCGGCCGCAGGACGTGTTGAAGTTGGGAGGGCTCGCACTCGGCAAGCTGCCGAATTCGGCGAACGAGGCATTCGTATTGGCTGAGCTGCCAAATGGCCCGATGAAAGCCACGCAGGCCGCCGACCTTGCGCAGGGCGCGAGCCTGCGCGCCTATGTCTTTGACCGCTACAAGACCAGGCGAAAGGACGACGATCGTCCGCCGGCGGCGCGCAAACTCACGATCGGGGTCGACGATGTTGCCGGCACCCGCAAGAATTACGAGCCGCGCGCCGCGGTATCAGACGGAGTGCTGCTCGCACGCAATCTGGTCAACGAGCCGGCCAATGTTCTCTACCCCGAGGAATTTGCCCGCCGCGTTGGCGCGCTGAAAAAGCTTCGTGTCGCCGTCGAAGTTCTCGATCCGAAAGCGATGAAGAAGCTCGGCATGAACGCCCTTCTTGGAGTCGGGCAGGGCTCGGCACGTGAAAGCCGCGTCGTCGTTATGCGATGGAATGGTGGCAGAGCGGGAGAAGCGCCGGTCGCCTTCATTGGCAAAGGGGTCTGTTTCGACACAGGGGGAATTTCGATCAAGCCGGCGGCCAGCATGGAGGACATGAAGGGCGATATGGCGGGTGCCGCCTGCGTGGTTGGACTGATGCATGCGCTCGCGGCGCGGAAGGCGCGGATCAACGCCATCGGCGCTATCGGTCTCGTCGAGAATATGCCTGACGGGAGCGCGCAGCGCCCAGGCGATATCGTCAAGTCGATGTCCGGCCAAACGATCGAAATCATCAATACCGATGCCGAAGGAAGACTCGTGCTTGCCGATGTCGTTTGGTACACGGCGCAGCGTTTCAAGCCCAAATTCATGATCGATCTGGCAACGTTGACCGGCGCGATCATTGTTGCTCTCGGCCAGGAATATGCCGGCATGTTCGCAAATAATGATCAGCTGGCCGAACGCCTTACCAGGGCCGGCAGCGAGACCGGCGAACTGGTTTGGCGTATGCCGCTCGCTCCCGAATACGACAAAATGATCGATTCAAAATTTGCGGATATGAAAAATACCGGCGGGAGCCGGTGGGGCGGCGCCATCACCGCGGCGCAGTTCATCAAACGTTTTGTCGATGACAAGATCCCGTGGGCTCATCTCGACATCGCCGGCACCGGATTTGATTCCCGGCAGACCGACATCAACAAAAGCTGGGGCTCCGGGTGGGGTGTCCGATTGCTCGACCGCCTGGTGGCCGATTTCTACGAGAAATAATAGCCTAGGTGGCGCATGGCCGAGATTCTTTTCTATCATTTGCAGGGGCAAAAGATCGAAGGCGTGCTCCCGGCACTGCTCGAGAAGTCGCTCGAGCGTGGTTGGAAAGTCGTCGTGCAGGCTTCGTCCGAGGAGCGGATTGACGCGCTCGACGCTTTCCTCTGGACTTATCGGGATGACGGTTTCCTGCCGCACGGGACATGGCGGGAAACGGAAGCCAGCCTGCAGCCGGTATTGCTCACCCCCAATGACGGAAACCCGAATGGCGCGCACGTCCGATTTTTGATCGATCGGGCGCCGATGCCCGCCGATGCAGAAAACTACCAGCGCGTCGTCCTGCTGTTCGATGGAGACGACGATGAGGCGGTCGCGGCCGCGCGCGGTCAATGGTCAGACGCCAGGGCCAATGGTTTTGAGGCGACCTACTGGCAAACGGACGCGCATGGGAAATGGATGAAAAAGGCGTGACGCGGGCCGCCAGTGGAATAGGCCATTGGCTCATAGCCCTATGCCCTATCCAGGTAATCCTCTGGCCGACACGGACTTGCCGGCCGCCATCGTGATGACGCAAAATCCGTTCTAAGGATCAAGTACATCAAGTACACAGAGTCTGTCGGGATTGTTGCTTTGCCGGGTTGCCGTATCACGCTAAAGGTCGCGGTTCTCTTTGCCGCCGTGCTTGCAGTCAGCGGCTGCAAAAATTCCGCTCAGGTCTTCGAAGACCAGAACGAAGGCGGGTGGTTCTCCAAGCCGGTCGATCTGTTCGCGAAGCCCGATTGGGCTCGGCCGACAAATGCGAGTGTCAGCCTCGGACCAAAAGGGCCCGTGGCGCCGGAGGAGCTTGTCAGCGCCGATGGCCGCTGCGCCCCGCCGGCTGCGCCGGCGGCTACAGCGCAGGCCTCCGAACCGGCTCCGGTGCCCGCTCAGCCTCCTGCTCAGGCCGACCGGGGGGTCGGGACCGTGGCGGGCGACCTTGCCGGTGCGCCTATGCCTGCTGCCGCTGCGTCGGCGTCGCGTGATCCCGGCCTCGACCGGCTTGAGCCGGCGAATGCGCCGGCGCTGGTCACAGGCGGCATCGCTCTCGGCATGACAGAATGCCAGACCGTCCAGAGGGCCGGCGCCGCGACCAATGTCGCGATCAGCGCGGGCAACAAAGGTGAGCGCAAGGTTGTGCTTACTTATCTCAGTGGCCCCTGGCCGGGCATCTACACCTTCAATGACGGACGACTGCAGGTCATCGACCGCGCTCCGGAGCAGCCGAAGCCGGCCAAGCCCGCGTCAAAGAAGTCCCCCAAGAAAAAGACGTCGGCCAAAACCGCCAGTCATGAATTTGAGCGGGACTACGTTCAGTAGATCTCAGCTCAACTCGCGCAGTGCGCCGCTTCCCGTCTCCCGCTGGTAGATAATCAGGTCGAAGCTCGGCGTTCGCTCGTTGCCGAGAACAGCGCTGATCAGGGCGTGCGCCTGGCCTCGGTGATGAGTCTGGTGATTGAAAAAATGGTCGAGGGCGGGCGCAAGGTCCTGCTCGATATCCTGCGGACTGACGACGGTGCGGTACCGGATCGCCTTGCGGAGATCCGCATCACTCAGGCCGTCGATATAGCGCCCGATGCGCAGGTCCTCGGCACGGCGTGCGGCATGCAATTCATGGAAGCTCTCGTACAAGATCGCACTGAGGCTGGCAGGCACTTCACCTTCGCCGGTGAAACGCCGCATCCAAATGCGATCACCCACGATCAGGTGATTAAGCGTACCGTGCAATGATTTGAAGAAGGCGCCGCGGTCGGCCCTGTAGTCGGCATCAGGTACCTGTGCCGCTGCCTGATAGAGGTGCTCATTGCACCAGGCGTTATATCCGGCGAACGTTCGGTAGCGGGCCAACATGCCGTTCTCCTCGTGCGAGAGCGCCCAAAGGGCCGATCTTGCCGCTGGAATGAGCCCCCGGTATAAGCCGCGCGGCGCAGCATCTCCAATAAAACGCGATCAACTCGACGATCAGTATCACTGAAGGAAGCCCCGATGGCCATCGAGCGTACGTTTTCAATTCTCAAACCCGATGCAACCGAGCGCAATCTGACTGGCGCCATCAATGCCATGATCGAAAAGGCCGGACTGCGGATCGTGGCCCAGAAACGGGTCCGCATCTCGCGCGAGCAGGCGGAAAAGTTCTACTCAGTGCACCGCGAACGTCCGTTCTTCCGCGAACTGGTCGATTTCATGATTTCCGGCCCGGTGGTGGTCCAGGTGCTGGAAGGTCAGAATGCCATTGCTCGCTACCGCGAAGTGATGGGCGCAACTGATCCGGCCAAAGCCGCCGATGGCACAATCCGCAAGGTTCATGCTCGCTCGATCGGAGAAAACTCGGTGCACGGCTCGGACGCCCCGGAAACCGCCGTGCGGGAAATAGCGCAATTTTTCTCCGACAACGAAATCGTTGGATAGGCCGGCGTGGGCGGCATTGCGCCGCGCGGCTGCTGCTGGTACCTCCCTTGTGGCGTTATAGGCTGTGTACGCACACATAAAGCCTTCGCAGCCGCCGCACTCGCGGCAGTTGAAAGCGATGGAACCAGAGGGAACGAAAGGTGGATGCCATAGTATCTGAACTGATGCACCCGACCTTTTGGTTGGCTGCATTGCAGATCATGGGAATCAATATTCTGTTGTCGGGTGACAACGCGGTGGTGATCGCGCTGGCCGTTCGCGCGCTGCCACCCAAAGAGCGGTTTTGGGGCATGGTACTCGGGGCCGGTGCTGCCGCGGTACTGCTGATCATATTCACGGGCGTCGTCGCAACATTGATGGAGTTGCCATATCTCAAGGTGGCCGGCGGGCTTGCGCTGTTTTGGGTCGCCATCAAATTGGTTTCGCCGCAGGCGCACGACTCCGAAGACACGCCGGAGGCGATTGAAGACTTGTGGCGCGCCGTTCGCGTGGTTGTCGTCGCCAATATTGTCATGAGCCTCGAC
>DATEKG010000092.1:0-17734 GCA_035277565.1 Pseudolabrys sp. | reverse complement strand
CAGCGGCAGGGGCCGGAAACCGCGGAGGCGGCCGAATAATTACCTGTCGTGCGCGGGCTTGTCCCGCGCACCCCGATCAGGAGGGCAGTGCCTTCCTAAGCGAGATGGTCGGGTCAAGCCCGGCCATGACGAACCAAAGATTGAGACAGCGGCCGACATCGGTCGGCAAGCGGAGAAAATGCGATGAATCAAGAGATCATGAATCTTTTCAGTCCGCAGGTTCCGGCTCAGGTCTTCGACCAGATCCGGATTTCAATCGCGAGCCCCGAGAAGATTCTGTCCTGGTCATACGGCGAGATCAAAAAGCCGGAGACGATCAACTACCGCACCTTCAAGCCGGAGCGTGACGGCCTCTTCTGCGCGCGCATCTTTGGCCCGATCAAGGATTACGAGTGCTTGTGCGGCAAGTACAAGCGCATGAAGTACAAGGGCATCATCTGCGAGAAGTGTTCGGTGGAAGTCACGCTGTCCCGCGTGCGGCGGGAGCGCATGGGGCATATCGAGCTGGCCGCGCCGGTGGCGCACATCTGGTTCCTCAAGTCGCTGCCGAGCCGCATCGGTCTGCTGCTCGACATGACGCTGAAGGATCTCGAGCGCATCCTGTACTTCGAATACTATGTGGTTCTTGAGCCGGGTCTTACCCCGCTCAAGGACCGGCAGCTCCTGTCCGAGGACGAATACCTCAAGGCGCAGGAAGAGTATGGCTCGGACAGCTTCACAGCCACGATCGGCGCTGAAGCGATCCGCGAGATGCTCAAGGGCATCGATCTCGAGAAGATGCAGGGCGAGCTGCGCGCCGAGCTCGCGGAATCCGACAGCGACATCAAGAAGAAGAAGATTGCGAAGCGGCTGAAACTGATCGAGGCCTTCCTGGCGTCGGGAAACAAGCCCGAGTGGATGATCCTGACGGTCGTTCCGGTGATTCCGCCCGACCTGCGGCCGCTTGTGCCGCTCGACGGCGGACGTTTTGCCACGTCCGACCTCAACGACCTTTATCGGCGCGTCATCAACCGCAACAACCGCTTGAAGCGGCTGATCGAGCTGCGCGCTCCGGACATCATTATCCGCAACGAAAAGCGCATGCTTCAGGAGGCGGTGGACGCGCTGTTCGACAACGGCCGCCGCGGCCGTGTCATTACCGGCGCGAACAAGCGTCCGCTGAAGTCGCTCGCCGACATGCTCAAGGGCAAGCAGGGCCGCTTCCGGCAGAACCTGCTCGGCAAGCGCGTCGACTATTCCGGCCGTTCGGTGATCGTGGTCGGTCCCGAGCTGAAGCTGCATCAGTGCGGTCTGCCGAAGAAAATGGCGCTCGAACTGTTCAAGCCGTTCATCTATTCGCGGCTCGACGCCAAAGGTCTGTCGACCACCGTCAAACAGGCGAAAAAGCTGGTCGAGAAGGAAAAGCCGGAAGTCTGGGACATTCTCGACGAGGTGATCCGCGAGCATCCGGTGCTCCTGAACCGCGCGCCGACCTTGCACCGCCTCGGCATCCAGGCCTTCGAGCCGGTGCTGATCGAAGGCAAGGCGATCCAGCTGCACCCGCTCGTGTGCGCGGCCTTCAACGCCGATTTCGACGGCGATCAGATGGCCGTGCATGTGCCGCTGTCGCTCGAAGCGCAGCTCGAAGCACGCGTGCTGATGATGTCGACGAACAACATCCTGCACCCGGCGAACGGCTCGCCGATCATTGTGCCGTCACAGGATATCGTGCTCGGACTCTACTATCTGTCCTTGCTGCGAGAGGGTGAGCCCGGTGAAGGCAAGGTCTTCGGCGACATGGCCGATATCGATCATGCTTTGCATGAGAAGGTGATCGGCCTGCACACCAAGATCAAATATCGCTGGGAAGGAATCGACGAGAAGGGCGAGCCGTTCAAGAAATGGTACGACACCACGCCCGGACGCGTAGTGCTCGGGAGCGTGCTCCCCAGGAGTGTGAAGATTCCGTTCGACATCGTGAACCGCTTGATGACCAAGCGCGAGATCTCATCGATGATCGATACGGTGTATCGCCACTGCGGTCAGAAGGAGACAGTCATCTTCTGCGATCGCATCATGTCGCTCGGCTTCTATCATGCCTTCAAGGCCGGCATTTCGTTCGGCAAGGACGACATGGTGGTTCCTGAGTCGAAGTGGAAGATCGTCGAGACAACGCGCGAGCTCGCGAAGGAGTTCGAGCAGCAATATAACGATGGTCTGATCACCCAGGGCGAGAAGTACAACAAGGTGGTCGATGCGTGGTCGAAGTGCACCGAGCAGATCGCCGAAGAGATGATGAATGAAATCTCGTCGACCAAGAAAGACAAGGACGGTCGCGAGCATCAGGTCAACTCGATCTACATGATGGCGCATTCCGGCGCGCGCGGCTCGCCGGCGCAGATGCGTCAGCTTGCCGGCATGCGCGGTCTGATGGCCAAACCGTCGGGCGAGATCATCGAGAGCCCGATCATCTCGAACTTCAAGGAAGGCCTGTCGGTGCTCGAGTACTTCAACTCGACGCACGGCGCCCGCAAGGGCCTGGCCGATACCGCCTTGAAGACGGCCAATTCCGGTTATCTGACCCGGCGTCTGGTCGACGTCGCGCAGGATTGCATCATTACGGAAGAGGACTGCGGGACGAAGGGCGGCATCAAGGTGCGGGCCATCATCGATGCCGGCACCGTGGTCGCTTCGCTGGCAAGCCGCATCCTCGGCCGCACGACGGCTGAGGACGTGAAGGATCCCACGAGCAGCAAGACGGTCGTCAAGCGTGGGACGCTGCTGCAGGAGCCGGAAGTCGAGCAGATCACCAATGCCGGTGTGCAGGAATTGCGCATCCGGTCGGTGCTGACCTGCGAGACCAAGAACGGCGTGTGCGGGGCCTGCTACGGGCGCGATCTTGCCCGCGGCACGCCGGTCAATATGGGCGAGGCGGTCGGCGTCATTGCCGCCCAGTCCATCGGCGAGCCCGGAACGCAGCTCACGATGCGGACGTTCCACATCGGCGGCGCTGCCCAGATCTCCGAGCAGTCCTTCATCGAGTCGAATTTCGACGGCAAGGTGAAGTTCAAGAGCAAGAACGTTGCCAAGAATTCGGACAACGAGGTCGTCGCGATGGTGCGCAACATGGTCGTCGCGGTCGTCGACCCTGACGGCACCGAGCGCGCGCATCACCGCATTCCGTACGGCGCACGCCTGCGGGTCGAGGATGGCGACAAGATCAAACGCGGCCAGCGGATCGCCGAATGGGATCCCTACACCCGGCCGATTCTCACCGAGGTCGAGGGCGATATCGCCTTCGAGGACCTCGTTGACGGTCTGTCGATGTCGGAAGCTCTCGACGAGTCGACCGGTATCGCCAAGCGCGTCGTGATCGATTGGCGTACCGGCTCATCGCGTAACCAGCAGGAGCTGCGTCCGGCGATCGTGATCAAGTCGGGCAGCAAGATCCTCAAGCTCGCGCGCGGCGGTGAAGCCCGTTACCAGCTTGCGGTCGACGCCATCATCTCGGTGGACCCGGGCGGCCATGTGAAGGCGGGCGATGTTATCGCGCGTATTCCGACGGAGAGCGCCAAGACACGCGATATCACGGGCGGTCTGCCGCGCGTGGCGGAGCTGTTCGAGGCGAGGCGGCCGAAGGAAGCCGCGATCATCGCCGAAATCGGCGGAACGGTGCGGTTCGGCAAGGACTACAAGAACAAGCGCCGCATCACCATCGAACCGTCGGCGAAGGGCGATGAACCGAAGGAGTATCTGATCCCGAAGGGCAAGCACATCCACCTTCAGGACGGCGACGTCATTGAGAAGGGCGATTATATCGTCGAGGGCAATCCCGCTCCGCACGACATTCTCGCCATCAAGGGCGTTGAAGAACTGGCGGCCTATCTGGTCAACGAAATCCAGGAGGTCTACAGGCTGCAAGGCGTCAATATCAACGACAAGCACATCGAGGTGATCGTTCGCCAGATGCTGCAAAAGGTCGAGATCGACGACGCCGGCGACACCGAGCTGTTGCAGGGAGAGCAGATCGACAAGATCGAGCTCGACGATATCAACGCCCGGGCCGAGGCCGAGGGAAAGAAGGGCGCGACCGCGCATCCGGTCCTGCTCGGCATCACCAAGGCCAGCCTGCAGACCCGTTCGTTCATCTCGGCGGCGTCGTTCCAGGAGACGACGCGCGTGCTCACCGAAGCCGCGGTCAACGGCAAGGCGGACACGCTCGACGGTCTAAAGGAGAACGTCATTGTCGGCCGCCTGATCCCCGCCGGCACCGGCGCGATGATGAACGAACTGCGCGAGGTTGCGACCAAGCGCGATGCGCTCATCCTGGAAGAACGCGAAAAGGATGCGGCGAAGGCCGCTGCGAAGCCGGAGCAGGCTCCGGCTTTGCCCGCCGCCGAATAGGCTTTGCACCGCTAATCTTGAAAGGGCCGCCCGCAAAGGCGGCCCTTTTCTTTGCGTCCGATTTGGAGAAGATTGCGCAATTCGGCAAAGGAATCCCTTAAAATGAATCTCCTCGTGCTTGCCGGTGACGGCATCGGCCCCGAAATTACGGCTGTCACACTTGCCGTGCTGCGTGCCGCATCCGACCGCTTCTCGCTCGGTCTGCGGATCGAAGAGGCTCCCGTCGGCCACGCCGGATTGCGCGCACTCGGCACCACCATCCATGCCGATATCGTCGAGAAGGCACGCCGGGCGGACGGAATCGTACTCGGACCGACGTCGACTTTCGAATTCAAGGATCCGACGCGAGGCGAAATCAATCCGTCAATGATGTTGCGAAAGAGCCTCGACCTTTTCGCGAACATCCGGCCGGCGCGGACCTATGCCGGATTTTCGCTGCGCTGCGGTGAGTTCGATCTCGTGATTGCGCGCGAGAATACCGAAGGCTTCTACGCGGACCGCAATATGGAAGCGGGGAGCGGAGAGGTGCTGGTCACAAAGGACGTCGCTATTTCATTGCGGCGGATCACGCGTGCCTGCAGCGAGCGAATAGCGCGTGCAGGATTTGAACTGGCAATGAGTCGGCGCAAGAAGGTGACGATTGTGCACAAGGCCAATGTCCTGAAGGTAACAGATGGACTGTTTATAGAGGCCTGCCGCCATGTCGCGAAAGATTTTCCGGCGATTACCGTCGATGACGTCATTGTCGATGCGATGATGGCGCATGTCGTCCGCCATCCGCAGCGCTTCGATGTGATTGTCACGACGAATATGTATGGGGACATCCTGTCCGATCTGACCGCCGAATTGTCGGGGAGCCTGGGGCTCGCCGCATCACTTAACGCGGGCACCGATCACGGGATGGCGCAGGCGGCGCACGGTTCCGCTCCCGACATTGCGGGCAAGAACAGCGCCAATCCGCTCTCGCTTGTTCTTTCGGCCGCCATGCTTTTGGCCTGGCATGGCCGCCGCAGGAACGCCAAACCGTTCGGGGACGCCGCCGTGGCCATCGAGAGGGCCGTGGAGGCGACAATCGCTGCAAAACAGGTGACCGCTGATCTCGGCGGGAAGCTCGGTACGCGCGAGACCGGCGAGGCTGTCGTCGGGCACCTTCGCGCGTGACGCCACGAATGCGTTGCGACTGTCATGTTCACATTGTCGGGCCGGCGGATCGCTATCCGCAAGTTGCCGGCCGCACCTATCTTGCTGACGTCGCGACGCTCAGGCAGCTGGAGGCCGCATCGGCCGCGCGGGCGGTCCGGCGGTTTGTGATCGTCCAGCCGAGCTTTTACGGAACGGACAACACCGCGGTGCTGGAGGGTCTTGCAGCGCTCAAGGGCAGGGGACGCGGCGTCGCGGTCGTTAATCCCGGGACAATATCCGCGCGTGCACTGGCGGCCTATGCGGAACAGGGCGTTCGCGGCGTTCGCCTCAATCTCTACAGTCCGCTTCGCGAAACGGCTCCGCTTGCCCAGCGCTTCGCGGCAGTTGTTGAGGTTGCGCGCGGGCTGGATTGGCATATCGAAGTCATAGCCCCTCTCAAAATGCTCGCGGAAAATGCGACGCTGCTTGCTAAATCGCCAGTTCCCGTCGTTATCGACCACTACGGTCTCTATGCCGGCTTTCAGCCGGAGCATCGGGAAGGGCGCGCATTGCTTGAGATGGTTGCAATGCGCCACGTCTGGATCAAGCTGTCGGCCCCGTACCGGGTGAGCGTCGACGCGCTCGCGACCAGGCCCGATGCATGGTGGCTTTCCGCGATCCTGAAAGCCGCTGCGGATCGCTGCGTTTGGGGCAGCGACTGGCCTCACACCCCGCCCCATGATCAGCACGCGGGTAGCGCCGTCATCTCACCCTATCGTAGTCTGCGCTACGCCACGCTGGTCGATGATTTCATCGCCACGATCGGGTCAGCAGATCTCGCCGAGCAGATCCTGTCGGAGAATCCCGCGCGGCTTTATGGCTTCGAATCACAATAGGCTTGGTCAAGGGGAGGATTTTCGCAATGCGCTTCAACCGGTCGCTTCTGGCCGCGATGGCCGGCGCAACGATGGTCACCGTCTGTGCATCGTCCGGATGGGGGCAGGCTTACCCAAATCGTCCCATTCAAGTGATCGTCGCCTACGCTGCCGGCGGCACCGGCGATATTGTCGCGCGCTCAATTTCGGACAGGCTTGGTGCAGCGCTCGGACAAAGTGTCGTCGTGGAAAATCGCGCCGGAGCCAGTGGCTCAATCGGAGCCCATTCCGTCGCAGCCGCCGCGCCCGACGGTTACACGCTCCTGGTTGGACAGACCGGCGAGATCGCGGTCAATCAGCATTGGCTGAAGGGTTTGAGCTACAACCCGGATAAGGATTTCGTGCCGATCGCGCTGGCGGCCGTTGTTCCGCTTGCGCTCGTTGTGCCGGGCAAGGCGCCATATTCGACGCTTGAGGAGTTTTTGACGGCGCTCAAGGCGAAGCCGAAGATGACATTTGCATCGGCGGGCATCGGCACCCCCGGGCATTTTGCAGGTGAGGTGCTCAAACTGAGATTCGACGAGAACCTGACGCACGTCCCCTACAAGGGCGCAGGCCCCGCGCTGAACGATCTCATCGGAAATCATGTCGATTTTTATTTTTCCGGATTTCCGGCTGCAGCGCCGCACGTGAAGGCCGGCAACTTGAAGATCCTCGCTCTGTCCTCCGCAATGCGGTCGCCGGCCGCTCCCGATGTCCCTACGGTCGCGGAAGTAACCGGCATAAAGGACTACGACTTCACCCTTTGGGCGGGCTTTTTTGCCCCGCGCGGGACGCCGCAGCCCATCATCGATCGGCTCAACAAGGAGATTAACGCCGTGCTGGCCCAGCCCGATGTTAAGACGCGTCTGGAGGCCGCGGGCGCGGTGGTGACGCCGATCCCGGTCGCCCAGTTCAAGGACTTTGTGCAGGCGGAAAGTGCGAAATATCTGCGGGTGATCCAGCAAACCGGCGTAACCTCGCAATAGGCCGACAAGCGCGCCCGGCGCATGCCCGTTCATCGGTCCGTCGGGGCCTGAATCGCCGCATTTTCAGTCGTTTCCGCTTGACTTGGCGGAGTCGCGCCGATACATACCCCACACTTTTCGGCAGGCGGTGAGCTTTGCTTGCTCGGAACGGCCGCCCTGACTAACCCTTTGAGATATATATAATTTCTCTAGGATGGTCGGCGCATAGCCTCGACGAATAAAGCTCAAACGCTGCCACTGACAGCACATGTCAGACTGAGAGTGCGATCGGCTGTGGTGCTTGACCGCAGCGCGGCCGTCCGAACGGAGGAGCGCCCTTCCGCGGTTAGCGGATGGCGCGATTTCGTTTTGCGCGCGGAAATGCCGGGGCGACAAGCCCGAAAGTGACGGACACATGGTGTGTCCGCCCGAAATTCTGGAGGGCGAGGCGGACGGAACCGTTCGTGCGCCTTCCCCCAGGAACTGAAAGCAGCGAAGGCCAAAGATGCCGACGATCAATCAGTTGATTGCCAAGCCGCGCCACCCGCTTAAGGCGCGCAACACCGCTCCTGCGCTTGAATCCTCGCCGCAGAAGCGCGGCGTCTGCACGCGCGTCTATACGACCACGCCGAAGAAGCCGAATTCGGCTCTGCGCAAGGTCGCCAAAGTGCGTTTGACCAACGGCTTTGAAGTCATCGGCTATATCCCGGGCGAAGGCCATAACCTGCAGGAGCATTCGGTCGTGATGATCCGCGGCGGCCGCGTGAAGGACCTGCCCGGCGTGCGTTACCACATTTTGCGCGGTGTGCTCGATACGCAAGGCGTCAAGAATCGCAAACAGCGCCGTTCGAAATACGGAGCAAAGCGACCCAAGTAGGTCGCTTTGCGGAGGTCTCCGGGCGAGCGGAAGCGAGACCCGGGGAACGCAAGAGGCAAACAGAGGCCGGCTTGCCGGCGAAGATGAAGCAAAGACGTGGATGGCCGGGACAAGTCCGGCCATGACGAAGAGAGAAACGAAGCTTAGGACCGCAAAATGTCCCGCCGTCACGCCGCCGAAAAACGCGACATCATTCCGGATCCGAAGTTCGGCAATGTTGTCGTCAGCAAATTCATGAACGCCATCATGTACGATGGCAAAAAGTCGGTCGCGGAGGGAATTGTCTACGGCGCGCTCGAAATGATCGAGGGCAAGACCAAGCAAAACCCTCTTACAGTTTTCCAGCAGGCCCTCGACAACGTGATGCCTTCGATCGAGGTGCGTTCACGCCGCGTCGGCGGCGCGACCTATCAGGTGCCGGTCGAAGTGCGCACGTCACGCCGGCAGGCGCTTGGCATTCGCTGGATCATCGCGGCCGCGCGCGAACGCAACGAACGGACGATGACCGAGCGCCTCTCGGCTGAGCTGCTCGACGCATCCAACAACAGGGGAAACGCAGTCAAGAAACGCGAGGATACCCACAAAATGGCGGAAGCCAACCGGGCCTTCTCGCATTACCGCTGGTGACAGCAGAAAAAAGATTTAAGGACTGACTCCCCATGCCCCGCAGCCACCCAATCGAGGACTACCGCAATTTCGGCATCATGGCCCACATCGATGCCGGCAAGACGACGACGACTGAGCGGATCCTCTATTACACCGGCAAGAGCCACAAGATCGGCGAGGTACATGAGGGCGCCGCGACGATGGATTGGATGGAGCAGGAGCAAGAGCGCGGCATTACGATTACCTCGGCCGCGACGACCGCTTTCTGGAAGGAAAAACGCCTCAACATCATCGATACGCCCGGGCATGTCGATTTCACCATCGAGGTCGAGCGTTCGCTTCGCGTCCTCGACGGCGCGGTATGCGTGCTCGATTCCAACCAGGGCGTTGAGCCGCAGACCGAAACGGTGTGGCGTCAGGGCGATAAATACAAGGTGCCGCGCATCGTCTTTGCAAACAAGATGGACAAGATCGGTGCGGACTTCTTCAAGTGTCTTGACGACATCAAGACCCGTCTCGGCGCAAAGCCGATTGCCATCCAGCTTCCCATCGGTTCCGAACAGAATTTCAAGGGGCTTGTCGACCTCGTGCGCATGAAGGGAGTCGTTTGGGACGACGAATCCCTCGGCGCCAAATATCACGACATCGATATCCCGGCCGACATGCTGGACGATGCCAAGAAATACCGCGAGCAGATGGTCGAGGCGGCGGTTGAGCTCGACGATGCGGCGATGACCGCCTATCTCGAGGGCAAGGAGCCCGACGAAGCCACTCTCAAGAGACTCATCCGTAAAGCCGTCAACTCCGGCGCTTTCTTCCCCGTTCTCTGCGGCTCGGCTTTCAAGAACAAAGGTGTGCAGCCGCTTCTCGATGCGGTTGTCGATTATCTTCCGTCGCCGCTCGACGTCCCGCCGATCAAGGGCGTCAATCCCGACAATGGCGAAGAGGTCGTGCGCGAGCCGAAGGACGATGCACCGATGGCGTTGCTCGCCTTCAAGATCATGGATGATCCTTTTGTCGGCACCATCACGTTCTGCCGTATCTATTCCGGCACCCTCTCCAGTAGTACTGGCGTCATCAACTCGACAAAGGAACGTAAGGAACGGATCGGCCGCATGCTGCTGATGCATGCGAACAACCGGGAAGACATCAAGGAAGCCTATGCCGGCGACATCGTCGCTCTGGCTGGCCTGAAGGAAGTGCGGACCGGTGATACGCTGTGTGATCCGGCGCACCCCGTGATTCTGGAAAAGATGGAATTCCCGGATCCGGTCATCGAGATCGCGATCGAGCCCAAATCGAAAGCCGATCAGGAAAAGCTCGGTGTGGCGCTGGCCAAGCTTGCCGCCGAAGATCCGTCATTTCGTGTTTCGACCGATCAGGAGAGCGGCCAGACCATTCTCAAGGGAATGGGCGAATTGCATCTCGATATCAAGGTCGACATTCTCAAGCGGACCTACAAGGTCGATGCCAATATCGGCGCGCCGCAGGTGGCGTATCGCGAGAAGATCAGCCAGCGTGTCGAGCATGACTACACCCACAAAAAACAAACAGGTGGTTCAGGCCAATTTGCCGCAATTAAGATAATCGCCGAGCCGACCCCGCCGGGAACGCCATTCGAATTCGAAAACGATATCGTCGGCGGCGCGGTCCCTAAAGAGTTCATTCCTGGAGTCGAGAAAGGACTGGAGTCCGTCCTTGGTTCCGGCGTCCTCGCCGGATTTCCTGTGGTGGACCTCAAGGTCACGCTGATCGACGGCAAGTATCACGATGTCGATTCATCGGCGCTCGCCTTCGAGATTTGCGCGCGGCAATGCCTGAAGGAAGCGCTCCTGCGCGGCCGGCCGGTTCTGCTCGAGCCCATAATGAAGGTCGAAGTCGTGACTCCGGAGGATTACACCGGTTCCGTCATCGGCGATCTCAATTCGCGGCGAGGCCAAATTCAGGGGCAGGACATGCGCGGCAATGCCAACGTGATCAACGCGATGGTGCCGCTGGCTAACATGTTCGGCTATGTCAACAATCTGCGGTCCATGTCTCAGGGTCGCGCGACATTCACGATGCAATTCGACCACTACGCAGAAACGCCGGCGAATGTGTCGGCCGAAGTCCAGAAGAAATTCGCGTGATTGCGGAAGATAACAGAAGGATCTGAACGGAGAGTTCCATGGCCAAAGAAAAATTCCAGCGGACCAAGCCCCATTGCAACATCGGGACGATCGGTCACGTCGACCACGGCAAGACGACGCTGACGGCGGCAATTACCAAGGTATTGGCAGAAAAAGGCGGCGCGACATTCACCGCGTACGATCAGATCGACAAGGCGCCGGAAGAGAAGGCGCGCGGCATCACCATCTCGACCGCTCACGTCGAGTATCAGACCGACAAGCGCCACTACGCACATGTCGACTGCCCCGGCCACGCCGACTATGTGAAGAACATGATCACCGGCGCGGCGCAGATGGACGGCGCAATTCTCGTCGTTTCCGCCGCTGACGGACCCATGCCGCAGACCCGCGAGCATATTCTGCTCGCTCGTCAGGTCGGCGTGCCTGCGCTTGTCGTTTACATGAACAAGGTCGACATGGTCGACGACCCCGAGCTCCTCGAGCTTGTCGAGCTTGAGGTGCGCGAGCTGCTGTCCAAGTACAACTTCCCCGGCGACAAGATCCCGGTGATCAAGGGGTCGGCGCTGAAGGCGCTCGAGGGCAGCGACGAGAAGCTCGGCAAAGAGTCGATCATGGCTCTGATGAAGGCGGTCGACGAATATATCCCGCAGCCGGAACGTCCGAAGGATCAACCGTTCCTGATGCCGGTTGAAGATGTGTTCTCGATTTCCGGTCGTGGTACCGTGTGCACCGGCCGTGTCGAGCGTGGCATCATCAAGGTTGGCGAAGAAGTCGAGATCGTCGGTATCAAGCCGACGACCAAGACGGTCGTGACCGGCGTCGAAATGTTCCGCAAGCTGCTCGATCAGGGCGAGGCGGGCGACAATATCGGATGCCTGCTGCGCGGCACGAAGCGCGAGGAAGTCGAGCGCGGCCAGGTTCTGTGCAAGCCCGGCTCGGTGAAGCCGCATACGAAGTTCAAGGCTGAGGCTTACATCCTCACCAAGGAGGAAGGCGGCCGTCATACGCCATTCTTCACCAATTATCGTCCGCAGTTCTATTTCCGCACCACCGACGTGACGGGCGTCGTGCATCTGCCTCAGGGCACGGAAATGGTGATGCCGGGCGACAACGTGGCGATGGAAGTGCACCTGATCGTGCCGATCGCCATGGAAGAGAAATTGCGCTTCGCCATTCGCGAGGGCGGCCGCACGGTCGGCGCCGGCGTGGTGGCGAGCATTATCGAGTAACAGTCTATCCGTCGTCATGCCCGGCCTTGCCCCGGGCATCCACGACTTGAAGCAGACGTAAGAAGACGTGGATGGCCGGGAGAAGCCTGGCCATGACGGGGACAGAGAGACGAAACAGATGAACGGCCAGAATATCCGGATCCGGCTCAAGGCGTTCGATCACCGCATCCTTGATGCGTCGACGCGCGAGATCGTCAACACGGCCAAGCGCACCGGCGCACAGGTTCGTGGCCCGATCCCGTTGCCGACGCGTATCGAGAAGTTCACGGTCAATCGTTCGCCGCATGTTGACAAGAAGAGCCGCGAACAGTTCGAGATGCGCACGCACAAGCGCCTTCTCGATATCGTCGATCCGACGCCGCAGACGGTGGACGCGCTCATGAAGCTCGACCTCGCCGCCGGAGTCGACGTTGAGATCAAGCTCTAGGGCCGGGGTGGGAATGGCAATGCGTACGGGTGTGGTTGCACAGAAGGTCGGAATGACCCGGGTGTTCACCGAGGCCGGCGAGCACGTGCCGGTGACGGTGCTGCGCCTCGCGCAGTGCCAGGTGGTCGCTCACCGCACGAAGGACAAGAACGGTTACGTCGCGCTGCAACTCGGCTCCGGCGCGCGCCGTTCCAATAATATGAGCAAGGCCGACCGCGGCTATTTCGGCAAGCAGAGAGTTGAGCCAAAGCGCAAGCTTGCAGAATTCCGAGTGACCGAAGACGCGATTATTCCGGTCGGCGCCGAAATCACAGCCGATCACTTCATTCCCGGCCAATTCGTCGACGTTTGCGGCATCACCATCGGCAAAGGTTTTGCCGGTGGCATGAAGCGCTGGAATTTCGCCGGTCTGCGCGCCTCGCACGGCGTCTCGATCTCGCACCGGTCGATCGGCGGCACGGGCGGACGCCAGGATCCGGGCAAGACTTTCAAGAACAAGAAGATGCCTGGCCACCTGGGTGTTGAACGTGTGACCACGCTCAATCTCAAGGTTGTCCAGACCGACGTGGAGCGCGGACTTATTCTGGTCGAGGGTGCCGTTCCGGGCGCGAAGAGTGGGTGGGTAACGGTTCGTGACGCCGTAAAGAAGAAGCTTCCGAAGGATGCTCCGAAGCCGGGCAAGTTCCGTGTCAGTGAAAGCGCCGAAGCGAAGCCCACGCCGAAATCCGATGAAAAGCCGGCCGCGGCTCCCGCGGCTGAGCTAGCCGCCCCCGCCGCGAAGGAGGGTGCGTGACATGGAAATGAAAATCACCACCCTCGAAGGCAAGGAAGCCGGGTCAATCAAGCTTCCGGACTCGATCTTCGGTCTCGAGCCGCGGACGGACATCATCCAGCGTTGCGTCAACTGGCAGCTTGCGAAGCGCCAGCGCGGCACCCACAAAACAAAGGGTCGCAGCGAAATCTGGCGTACCGGCAAGAAAATGTACGCGCAAAAAGGGACCGGTGGCGCTCGTCATGGCTCCGCGCGCGTGCCGCAGTTCCGCGGCGGCGGCCGCGCGTTCGGACCGCTTGTGCGTAGCCACGCGATCGACCTGCCCAAAAAAGTGCGTGCGCTCGCACTCAAGCACGCGCTGTCGTCCAAGGCCAAGGACGGCGGGATCATTGTCATCGACAAGGCGACGCTGAAGGACGCAAAGACCAAAGCGTTGGCCAAGCAATTCGGCAAGCTTGGACTTGAGAGCGCGCTAATTATCGACGGAAGCGAGATCGAAGCGAATTTCCGCAGCGCGGCCCGCAATATTCCGAACATCGACGTGCTGCCGGTGCAGGGTATCAATGTGTACGACATTCTGCGGCGCAAGACCTTGGTGCTGACCAAAGCGGCACTCGACGCGCTGGAGGCGCGCTTCAAATGAGCACCAGCGACCCGCGCCACTATGACGTCATCATCGCTCCGGTGATCACCGAGAAGGCTACCATGGCGTCCGAGTACAACAAGGTCACCTTCAAGGTCGCCAAAAACGCGACAAAACCGCAGATCAAGGAAGCCGTCGAAAAGTTGTTCGATGTCAAGGTCAAGAGCGTGAACACGCTTACGCGGCCAGGCAAGTGGAAAGTTTTCCGCAACAGGATCGGGCAGCAGTCCGACGTCAAGCGCGCGATCGTGACACTCGAAGAGGGTCACAAGATCGACGTGACCACAGGATTGTAAGGAGAGCGTTGCGATGGCGTTGAAGACCTACAATCCGGTAACGCCCGCCCAGCGCCAGCTGGTGACTGTCGACCGTTCGATCCTGCACAAGGGTCCACCGGTGAAGTCGCTCACCGAAGGCCAGAATTCCACGGGCGGCCGTAACAACAACGGCCGTATCACGTCGCGCTTTCGCGGCGGCGGCCACAAGCAGGCCTATCGCCGGATCGATTTCCGCCGCACGAAATTCGATGTGCCAGCGACGGTCGAGCGGCTCGAATATGATCCAAATCGCACGGCATTCATCGCCCTGATCAAATATCAGGATGGCGAACTCGCCTATATCCTCGCTCCGCAGCGGCTCGCTCCCGGCGACACCGTCATTTCGTCAGAGCATGCCGACGTGAAGCCTGGAAATGCCATGCCGATCGCCAGCATTCCGGTTGGCACGATCGTCCACAATATCGAGATCAAGATCGGCAAGGGCGGGCAGATTGCGCGCTCGGCCGGCAGCTATGCTCAGATTGTCGGCCGCGATCAGGATTACGTTATTCTTCGTCTTAGCACCTCCGAGCAGCGCCTCGTCCATGGCCGCTGCATGGCAACTGTCGGTGCGGTGTCGAATCCAGACAATATGAACACTACGATCGGCAAGGCCGGCCGGCAGCGCTGGAAGGGCCGCATGCCGCATAACCGCGGCATTACGATGAATCCGGTCGATCACCCGCATGGCGGCCGCACCAAGGGCGGCAAGCATTGGACAACGCCGTGGGGCTTCCCGACCAAAGGCAAGAAGACCCGCAAGAACAAGCGTACCGAACGCTTCATTGTTGCGAGCCGACACGACCGCAAGAAGAAGCAGCAGTAAGGACAGAACGTATGACCCGTTCAGTTTGGAAAGGCCCCTTCGTCGACGGATACTTGCTGCGCAAGGCGGAAGCCGCGCGCGCGTCCGGCCGTCACGAGATGATCAAGATCTGGAGCCGCCGCTCGACCATTCTCCCGCAATTCGTCGGGCTCAACTTCGGCGTCTATAACGGGCAGAAGCATATTCCGGTGCTCGTGACCGAAGAAATGGTCGGCCACAAGTTCGGCGAATTCGCACCGAGCCGGATGTTTTATGGCCATTCGTCGGATCGCAAGGCCAAGCGCGCGGGTGCGCCGGCAGCGCCGGGTTCTGCGGCTCCGGCAGCGGCTCCGGCTGCACCGGCCGCGAGCTAAGCAGGCAAGGGATTAAAGAGTAACGTCATGGGCAAGCGCCAACGCGAACGGGACCTCGGCGACAACGAGGCCAAGGCTGTGAGCAAGATGCTGCGGATTTCTCCGCAGAAGCTCAATCTCGTTGCGCAACTTATTCGTGGCAAGAAGGTCGCGAGCGCGCTCGCCGACCTCGAATTTTCGCACAAGCGGATCGCCAAGGACGTGCGCAAGTGCCTCGAGTCGGCGATTGCCAATGCGGAAAACAATCACGACCTCGATGTCGACGAACTCGTCGTCGCCGAGGCGCATGTCGGCAAAGCACTCGTGATCAAGCGGTTCACCCCGCGCGGCAGAGGCCGCGTCGGACGCATTCTCAAGCCGTTTTCTCATCTGACCATCGTGGTGCGTCAGGTTGAGGCACGGGCGGAAGCCTGAGGAGTAGGCGATGGGTCAGAAAGTCAATCCGATCGGGCTGCGCGTCGGCATCAACCGCACCTGGGATTCGCGATGGTTCGCCGGCAAGGCCGAATACGGCTCGCTGCTGCACGAAGACATCAAGATTCGCGACGAGCTGATGAAACAGCTCAAGCAGGCGGCCGTCTCGCATATCGTCATCGAGCGTCCGCACAAGAAATGCCGCGTAACGATTCATTCAGCTCGCCCGGGCGTTGTCATCGGCAAGAAGGGTGCGGATATCGAGAAGTTGCGGAAATCAGTCGCTAAGCTCACCGAGAGCGATGTCGTCATCAACATCGTCGAGATTCGCAAGCCGGAACTCGACGCGCAGCTGGTCGCCGAATCGATCGCCCAGCAGCTTGAGCGCCGCGTTGCGTTCCGTCGCGCCATGAAACGCGCGGTACAATCGGCCATGCGCCTCGGCGCTGAAGGCATTCGCATCAACTGCTCCGGCCGGCTGGGCGGCGCAGAGATTGCGCGCATGGAATGGTATCGCGAGGGACGCGTTCCGCTGCACACTTTGCGTGCCGACGTTGACTATGGTGTCGCTACCGCTTTCACCACCTACGGCACCTGTGGCGTGAAGGTATGGATCTTCAAGGGCGAAATCCTTGAACATGACCCGATGGCTCAGGACAAGAAGCTCGCCGAGGGCGAGGGCGGCCGCCCGCGACGCGAGAGCGCGGCCTGAAAGGGCGAATAGAGTTTTAAGACATGCTGCAACCGATCCGCACGAAGTTTCGCAAGGCGTTTAAAGGCCGCATCCGTGGCACTGCCACGAGTGGGGCGACGCTCGCCTTTGGCCAGTACGGGCTCAAGGCGCTCGAGCCGGAGCGTGTAACGGCTCGCCAGATCGAGGCAGCCCGGCGCGCTCTGACGCGCTTCATGAAACGGTCGGGCCGCGTCTGGATCCGTGTTTTCCCGGATGTGCCTGTGTCGAAAAAACCGATCGAAGTGCGCATGGGTAAAGGCAAGGGGACACCCGAGCTTTGGGTCGTGCGCGTGAAGCCGGGCCGCATCCTTTTTGAAGTCGACGGAATTCCGGTCGCCGTTGCCAAGGAAGCGCTCGCGCTCGCGGCCGCCAAATTGCCGGTCAAGACCCGCTTTATCGAACGCATCGCTGAGTGACGCCATGAAAGCCGCCGACGTAAGAGCGATGACGCTCGACCAGCTTGATGACGAAGTGCTCAAGCTGAAAAAAGAGCAGTTCAACCTGCGATTCCAGCGCGCCACGGGCCAGCTCGAGAATACCTCGCGCGTACGCATCATCAGGCGCGACATTGCGCGCATGAAGACGATTGCGGCGCAGAAGCGCGCCGGCATGCCGGAGGCGGCTGTGAAGGCCGCCCCCGCGCCGAAAGCCGGGAAGAAACCGAAGACCAACAAGCCGAAGGTCGCTGCGAAACCGAAGTCGCGCGCCAAGACAAAGTCAAAGGAATAAGGGGTTCGAGATGCCGAAGCGTACGCTCCAGGGCGTTGTCGTGAGCGACAAACAGGACAAGACGATTGTCGTGCGCGTCGACCGGCGTTTTACACACCCGACGATGAAAAAGACGATCCGCCGCTCGAAGAAATACCACGCGCACGACGACGCCAATACCTATTCGGTGGGCGATCTGGTGTGGATTGAGGAGCGGAGGCCGATTTCCAAGCTCAAGCGCTGGGCCGTGGTCCGGGGCGAGAAGAAGCAGAAAGTTCAGTGAGCGTAATGATCGACCAGACAGCGAGAGCCG
>DATEKG010000091.1:0-5022 GCA_035277565.1 Pseudolabrys sp. | reverse complement strand
CGATCATGAGGTTGAGATTGCTGGCCATGATCACGTAGACCGAAGCCAGAAGAATGCTTTCACGCACGGTGACCCGATCAAGAATCATCGGGAGCGCCGCGCAAACAATTGTGAAAATGACGATCAACCAGGGATACGGCTCACGCAGGCGCCGCCAGACTTCTCCGGTGAGGTTCCTGTGCGGCTTGAATTCCGCGGCTTTCGCCACATCCTGTGAAACGTTGCTCGACACGGGCGTCATGGCCTGGTGAACGCGAAAATGCCGCGCGGGAACGCGATCAGGGTGACGACGAATAGCCCGAATTCGATAATCGGCGTCCAGCTCACCGGCGTGAACGGCGTCGCAAGCCCTTCCACAATGCCGAGCGCGATGCCGCCGAGCAGAGCGCCGGCCGGATTACCGAGCCCGCCGAGCACGGTCACCACGAAGCTCTTGAGCTGATAGGCGCCGCCCGAGAGCACGGTAAACGGAAACAATGTCGCGATCAGCGCCCCCGAAACGCATGCAAGCGCAACGCCAAGACCGAACGCCATCGACAGTACCTGACGCGTCGGAATGCCATTGAGCTCCGCGGCATCGCGGTTGCTGGCAACGGCGCGGATCGCCTTTCCCGGTCTCGTGTAGTGCAGAAACAGATAGAGCAGGCCCGCGATCACAGCGGCGATAACCGCCGCCATAATGTGGGTGCCGGTGAATGTGTAGTTGCCGATGCTGATGCCGGGGAGTGATACCGGCACATTGTAGGGACTGGTAGTCCAGGCCGCGGTGCCGAGGCCGATGATAATCATGTTGAGCGAGAAAGTGGCGAGCAGGCTCATCAGGATCGGACGGCCGATGACGCGATTGACCGACAGCCAGTAGATGACGACACCTGCGGCAAAGCCCACAAAGATGACGAGCGGAATTCCGTAGTAGGCGGAAATGCCTGTACCGTCGGTCAGAAAATAGACGACGAACATCCCGAGCACGATGATCGCGCCATGCGAGAGATTGATGACGTTCATGACGCCCCAGATGAGCGTCAGTCCCATGGCGGCTAGGCCGTACACGGCGCCCACCAGCACTCCGTCAACGACGGATGCGAGTATTCCGATCATTTTGATGTCCGGATCGCAGGCGGGCGCGAGCCGTCAATCGTCCCGCGCCCGTTCTTGCATCAATACATGGCGTTCGCGGTTTTCGCGTTGTCCGGCCAGATGACTTCCTTGACCAGATTGCCATTCTTCTTCTGCCACTGCGCGATGACCATCTTGTGCGCGATCTGCAGTCCGTGCTCCTTCGGGTCGGTCGAGAATTTCGTCTGACCGAACAACGTCGTTGCGTCGGTCTTGTTCAATTCTGCAGAGACCTTCTCCGGATCGATCGAGTTCGCCTTCTCGATGGCGTGCTGCAGGATCAACCCGCCCGCATAGCCTCCGGCGGCATGGTAGCCCGGCGCGATCTTGTATTTGTCGGTGAACTCCTTGGCGAACTGGGCCGGTGTCGGTCCGAAATCGGGCTTGTAGGTCACCTGCGGCTCCCACTGCGACGGCACCGATATCCCGACGGCGGCGTCGCCGAGCTTTGCGAAGTTCGGGCTGTCTGGAGCAACCAGCAGCGTAACCCATTTGAGCTTCGCGTTCTGGTCATGCAGCTGGCGTGCAAGCGTCGATCCGTCAGCATAGTGGCCGCCGCCGAGCAGCGCGTCCGCACCGGACGAGATCACCTTGTTGATGATCGGCCCGAAATCGGTCGTGCCGCTGCTGTAGGATTCCTCCAGCGCGACAGTGAACCCGTCCTTCTTGGCGAGTTCGCGTGTGGCCTGCGCCACCGCCTTCGAGAAGGGGTCGTCTTCATAGATGAAGGCGATCTTTGCTTTCGGATTTTTCTTTTTGAGAACATCAAGCGCCCCGGCGAGATACTGACTGGCGCCGGTATAGAGCTGGAAGAGATGCTTGTTGCCGAGCTTATAGGTCTTCTCTTCGGCGCCGCCGATGCTGAGCATCACCTTGCCGTACTGTTCGGAAATGATTGCCGCGGTTGCAACGAGCCCCGACGAATAAGGGCTGAACAGGAATTGCGCATTGTCTTGCGTAATCAGGCGTGTGTAGAGCTGCTGCACACGGGTTCCCTGCGACTCATCGTCGTAGCTGACGAACTTCACCTTGTAGCTTTTGCCGCCCGCCTTGATCCCGCCGGCTGCATTTACGTCGTCGCGCCACAGTTCGAAACCACGCAGCTGTGATGTGGAATCGTTATTGAGCTTGCCGGTCTGCGATGCAGTAAAGCCGATGGTGATGGTGTCTTCGGCAAATGCGGGTGCTGCCGCGACCAGAATGGCCGCAGTGAGCAAAAATAGACTTTTTTTCATTTGTTTCCTCCACGTCGCCCCCGTCGAGTACTCCCAATCGCACGATTGCAGCGAGGGTTCCGTGATGTCAATGGGCGCGCCATGCCTTGGGGCCTGTTGCAGACCGTGCAAGCGCCAGCCCGAAAACAAAATCGCCGGCACTTGGCCGGCGACTGTCATGCGCTTTAAGGTAAATTATCGAAGGGCGGCGACCACCGGCCCCAGTCCCATTTCCTCGGCGAGCCCGTGAGCGGTCTGCATCTGCTGGTAATCAAGCTTTTCCACCAGCGGCCGAACAGCAACGGCAAGACGGTGGATCGTCGCGTTATCAAGGACAATCATAACCACGCGATGGCTGATGCGATGCACCAGCCCCTCGCGGTCGCCACCATGGGCTTGCCGGCGCGACACTTCGCGCAAGGCCGCCTCGATCGGCGCCCAATAGGGTTCCTGAGCTGGCGTGAGATGCAGCGCGGACTTGATGCGCACGAGGTCGATCGAGGCCGACTTCGGAACCCGATCGGAACCTATGGTGATATCGCTCGCCCGAGCAGACGGCGAAATTGACAACAACCCGGTGATCGCGAGCGCGACGGCGCCCGCGCATACAGTCATTTTCATCCTGATTTATCCCCAACGCTTCGTGCGTATGTGCATGCGGGAGGTAGCGAGAGAATTTGCCGTCAAAACGCGCGAAATACGGTCAAAATGTGATTTTACGGGTTCCGGATGGAACGATTTAGCGTTTTCCGGACTAAAATCCGATCGTTAGCTGGTTTTAACTTTAATGTTTTGCGGTTTTCGGAGCAGTCAGTAGCGGCTCGAGAGCGAACGTACCTTTCTCGCTGGAAAGCGAGAGTTTGCAGAGCGCGCCATTCTTGGCCGCACCTCCAATTCCGCTCACCCCCGCACATGTTACGCGGGAATGAGCAGATTTTCTTCAACGCCCTTGCCTCACCCCACATCCGTGGAATGGATGCGACGTTCGACCGAAGGCGTCTTGTTGCGCTTCGACGTGAGCTTGTTGAGCGCACCGAGATAGGCTTTCGCCGAGGCGACGAGCGTGTCGGGGTCCGCGCCCTTGGCGGTAAACGAGCGTCCATTCTCGGACAGCCGCACCGAGACCTCGGCCTGCGCGTCTGTACCCCCCGTCACCGCATGGACCTGGTAGAGCTCGAGCGCCGCCTCATGCGGCACCAGCGTGCGGATCGCCTTGAAGATCGCATCGACCGGACCGTTGCCCGTCGATTGCGTGGTTACGTGCTCGCCATCGATGTCGAGGGTAAGCGTGGCGGTCTGCGGCCCCATGGTGCCGGCGATCACGGTGAGGGAAAGCACCTTGATGCGGTCATGCGCGTGGGCGATTTCCTCGTCGACCAGCGCTTCGATGTCTTCATCGAAGATCTGTTTCTTGCGGTCGGCAAGTGCCTTGAAACGGACGAAGGCATCTTCGAGCTGATTGTCGGCGAGTTCGTATCCCAGTTCTTCCAGCTTGTGGACGAAGGCATGCCGTCCCGAGTGCTTGCCCATGACCAGCGAGGTCTGTTTCACCCCGACTGATTCCGGCGTCATAATCTCGTAAGTCTGCGCGTTCTTGAGCATTCCGTCCTGGTGAATGCCGCTTTCATGAGCGAAGGCATTCCGCCCGACGATCGCCTTGTTGTATTGCACCGGAAAAGATGTCGCAGCCGAAACCAGCTTGGACGCGCGCGTGAGCATGGTGGGCTCGATACCGGTCCAGTACGGAAGCACGTCACTGCGTACCTGCATGGCCATCACGACTTCCTCGAGCGCGGCATTGCCGGCGCGCTCGCCGATGCCGTTGATGGTGCATTCAATCTGACGTGCGCCCGCCTTCACACCGGCGAGCGAGTTGGCGACGGCCATTCCAAGATCATTGTGGCAGTGGGTCGAGAAACGCGCCTTGTCGGCATTGGGCACGCGCGTCCGCAGCATTTCGATAAGCGCAAAATATTCCTCGGGAACCGTGTAGCCGACGGTATCCGGAATATTGATGGTGGTCGCGCCCGCATTGATTGCAGCCTCTACGCAGCGGCAGAGAAAATTGCGTTCCGTGCGTGTCGCATCTTCGGCGGACCACTCGACGTCGTCGGTGTGGCTACGGGCGCGCGTTACCTGCGCAATCACCATCTCGTAGACTTCGTGCGGCTCCTTCTGGAGCTTGTATTTCATATGCACCGGCGAGGTGGAGATGAATGTATGAATTCGTCTGCGCTTGGCCGGCTTGATGGCCTCGGCGCAGCGATCGATGTCCTTGAAGCCGGCACGCGAGAGCCCGCATATGACAGCGTTCTTCGCGCGTTTCGCGATTTCGTGCACGGCGGCGAAATCGCCTTCGGAGGCGATTGGAAAGCCGGCCTCGATGATGTCGACGCCCATGGCGTCGAGCAGTTCGGCGACCTCGAGTTTCTCCTCGTGGGTCATGGTCGCGCCCGGGCATTGCTCGCCGTCACGCAAAGTCGTGTCAAAGATGACGACGTGGTCCTTCTCGGACTTGGTCTTAGTAACCATTTGATGTGATCCTTCTCGTCGAATGCGCCGCCTGCGGGCGCTCTTTCAGGGTTCTCCGTCAGATCCCCCGAGTGCCCAGGCGCGAACGGCCCAGCCGGCCCTCAGGGGCGGATAAGGAGAAGGAGCGTGCCCAGAATGAGGGAGGCCGCGGCGCCGGCGT
>DATEKG010000090.1:0-24955 GCA_035277565.1 Pseudolabrys sp. | reverse complement strand
ACGGAGGCGGCGCAGAAAGACGCGCTCAAGGCCCTTTCGAGCGACCCTACCTTTCTGCGTACAAAATTGAAAATGTTCCGGGAGCGCGGCTATTGGCAGCCTCCCGAGTCAGAGGTTGATTTGGCCATTGCCGTGCATGATGCGGTCGTCGCCTGCATGGCGGACGAGGAATGCTGGTGATGAGCCGGTCGCAAAAACTTCTCTGCATTGCTGTCCTGGCCATCCTTGCAGCCGGCGGCGCTCACGCCATGGAAGCCAATTCAAGAGAGGCCGATGCGGGCGCAGGGCCCATTCGGATGCGGATCACGAAATGCCTCGTCGCCAACAAATCGCATGAAGGAACTCCCTGTCCCGAGCCGCAGGTTTCGTCGAATAGCTCCCCTGCCGAACAAATCGCGAGCCATATCGCGCGCGCTTGGTATTTTATCGATATGCAAAATCTCAAGCAGGCGCGCGCGGAAGCGGATGCCGCTCTTGAGATTGACCCGAAGGATGTCAAGGCGCGGCACCTGTCGGCGCGTATCTCGCTGGCTCTCGCCGATATGCCTCGGGCCGAAGCCGACCTCGAGCTCGCCCGTAAAGAGGCGCCTGCTGATCCCGATATCCACGCAACTTATGCCAAGCTTCTTCAGTACAGGCCCGCTGATACAGAATCTCTGCGCGAATTTCTGGCAATTATCCAGAAATATCCGAGTCATCTTTATGCGCGCCAGGAAGCGGCGCAGCTATGCGTAAAGTTCGGTCAATTTCCCATCGCGCTCGCTAATTTTACTTATCTGATCGAACACAAGCCCGACGCCGATCTTTTCACGCGGCGTGCTGAGGTATTTGTCGCGCTCGGACAGCCACAACTTGCGGCGACGGATTATTCGTCCGCACTCGTTCTCAATCCCGAAAGCTATGTTTTGTTGGTTGCACGGGCCAACGCTTACATGCTTGCCAAACAGAACGAACTGGCCGTAAGAGATCTCGATTCCCTCCTCAAAATCATCGATGGCAAGCCACACTATGCTCTCGGAAATGCTGACCGCGCGAAACTGTTGGCCATGCGTGCTCGAAACCTCGTAAATTTGCGGCGCTCAAAAGAAGCGGCGGGCGACATGATGGAGGCACTGAGCATTGGCGGGAATACCGCAATTCTGCGGGCGCAGGTTTTTCTTCGGCGGCACGGATTTCCAGAGCTACCAATCGACGGAAAGGACGCATCTGCTCTGCGAGACGCCATAACGTCGTGCTTCAGTCTGGATGTCTGCTTTCAAGGCATCATCCAGGGCATATAGCTTGTCGTGGCACGACTCACGGGAAAGCGGTTCCGTGGCTCTACACGAAGGTAGTTCGACATCGGGCTGTGGCGCGGCTGACGCACTTTTTGCAGAATCTTGAGTGGTTAGGAAGTAATAAGGGAAGCGTCCATCGACTCGAGAAGAGAAACGAATGCTTTGTTTTGAGGTCTGGAGAAACGGCGAAAAGCTAACAACTGCCGGGGTGAGCACGACCGGGGTTGTGAGCTTCATCCTAAACTGGGGTGGTAAAGAACCGAACGCCTCGTCGATTGCAGGTTCGGCATCGGGAGCAATTCCGGGAATACATTGCGTGGTGGGCGGTGTTGATGCCGCGCCTCATCCTGCCGGAGATCATTTTGTTGATTGGTACGAGACCGAAGACCTGAAAATCGGAGATGACCTTCGAGTCCGCTTAATTTCATCCGACAAGCCTGATCCTCCGAAACAGTCTCGCACGGTGCCACGCGGGAATCCGGATTGGGCCAAGAACCGCAAAGATGCGATCCAGAGAGATCGAGACGTGGAAAAAATGCGCGCTATGGCCGTTATCGCGTCGATTAAAACCATTGGCACGCACATCAACGAACTCCATGCACTGACTGATCGGCTTTCAAGTGAAAGCGACAGGAGAAAATTTCGGAGGCATCTGGGTGAGGTAATGGCGGCGATCAATAGCGATATATTGATGCCGGTTGTGCACGAATATCCCGAGCTCGATCCCGACAAATAACAGCCTTGACATCTGCACCCCACTGCGAAGTGGGGTATGCGGTGGGGTACGGGCGGAAGTGAAATTTTAACGTACCGAAAAAATTACGCGATTTGAGGTTGATGGTGGAGCCAGGGGGAGTCGAACCCCCGACCTCGTGAATGCCATTCACGCGCTCTCCCAACTGAGCTATGGCCCCAATTTCGAATTCGACCGCGCCTGGGAAGCGCGAGCCGTTATCAGTTTTCCTCTTCCTTCTCGACGCTTTCACCGATGATATCGCTGACGTCGGCGTTGCCTTCCTCTTCCTCCTCGATGAAGGCGGCGTCGTCGAGGCTCTCGTCCATCTCGACTTCTTCTTCTTCAGCCGCGGCGCCTTCGACCGGCGCGGTCTTCTTCTTCTTGCCCTGCTGTTCGGCTTCGGCATCCTCGAGCGAAACAAATTCGGCGTCGGCGGTCTCCGGCGCAATGCTCTCGGCCGGGGCGACCGGCGCGGCCTTGGCCGCTACCGGAGGTTCAGGCCGCGCACGCGGTGGCGTCGGTACGGCGATTGGTACAATCTTTCCGGTGTAGGGTGATATCACCGGCGTCTTGTTGAGATCGTAGAATTTACGACCGGTATCGGGGCAGACACGCTTGGTGCCGAGGTCTGGTTTCGCCACGGTCGAGGTTCCTTGCACTTAGTCCGTCTAAAATTGGTGTTTCACTTGGCTAGTTGCGGCCTCCCTGTCAATAGCGCAGTCCCCTGGAGAGCTGTCGGGATGACGGCACGCGCGGCTGCATGGTAGGACGGCGCAGATTTCAAGGATATCGACGGTGACTCCTGCCGAATTAACGCCGTTAACTGCCCGCCGAGGCGGCCCCTTGCAGGGCCGGGTCCGCGTTCCCGGCGATAAATCCATCTCTCATCGGGCTCTCATCCTCGCCGCACTGACGGTCGGCGAAACCAGCATCTCCGGCCTGCTGGAGGGCGAGGACGTGCTGCGAACCGCTGAAGCCATGCGGATACTGGGTGCTCGCGTCGATCGCGTCGGCGAGCAGACCTGGAAGGTGCATGGTGTCGGGGTCGCCGGCTTTGCGCAGCCCGATCGGCCACTCGATTTTGGCAATTCCGGAACCGGATGCCGCCTCACGATCGGCGCCGTCGCCGGCGTGGGCGTGACGGCGACTTTCGACGGCGATGCCTCCCTGCGCAGCCGGCCGATGCAACGTGTGCTCGATCCCCTGGAAAGAATGGGCGCACGCATTGTCGAAGCGGCCAATGATGGCCGGCTGCCATTGACGTTGCGCGGCGCAGCCGACCCGGTTCCGCTGATCTATGAGCCGCCGGTCGCCTCGGCGCAGCTCAAGTCGGCTGTGTTACTGGCCGGTCTTGCTGCTCCGGGAGAAACTACCGTAATCGAAGCAGAAGCTACGCGCGATCACACCGAACGCCTGCTCAAGCATTTTGGCGCAAAGATCACCAGCAAGCCCTACGGAGACCACGGACGGCGTATCGTCCTGCAGGGCCAGCCCGAGCTCGAGCCTGCGAGTGTACTTGTTCCTGCCGACCCGTCGTCGGCGGCGTTTCCGCTGGTCGCTGCCCTGCTCGTGCCGGGCTCTGAACTTGTTCTCGAAGCCGTCATGACCAATCCACTGCGCACCGGCCTCCTGGCGACGTTGCGGGAGATGGGCGCCAGCATCGAGGCCGTCGAAAAGCGCGACGATGGAGGAGAGGAGGTCGCCGACCTGCGTGTCCGCGCAACCGGACTGAAGGCCGTCGAAGTGCCCGCCGAACGCGCGCCCTCGATGATCGATGAATATCCTGTCCTTGCCGTTGCCGCCTCATTCGCGGAGGGCACGACGCGCATGCGCGGACTCAAGGAACTTCGCGTCAAGGAGTCCGACCGGCTCACCGCGACCGCGGAGATGCTTCGTGTAAACGGCGTCGTTGCAGACATCGACGGAGATGATCTGGTTGTCCAGGGCAAGGGGCGCCCGGCCGGCGGCGGCGAAGTGAAGACGCACATGGATCATCGCCTCGCCATGTCGGCTCTCGTCATGGGCCTCGGCAGCGCAAATCCGGTGCGTGTCGACGACAGCGCATTCATTTCGACCAGCTTTCCCGGTTTCGTTGATCTGATGCGATCGGCCGGCGCGGATCTGACATGATCATTGCGATCGATGGTCCTGCGGCGTCGGGCAAAGGTACGCTCGGCAAGCAGCTTGCCGCCCACTATGGCTTGCGGCATCTCGATACAGGGCTCATTTATCGCGCCGTCGCCAGGGCGGTGCTCGATGCCGGGCTGCAGCCGGACAACGCCGCCGCCGCGACCGCCGCGGCAAAGGCGCTTGATCCATCGAAGGTCGACGAAGTTTTGCTGAAGGGTCACAGGATTGGCGAAGCCGCGTCGATTGTATCGGCACTTCCGGACGTCCGCAGCGCATTGCTCGCCTTTCAACGCGAGTTCGCGGCGCAGCCGCCCGGCGCGGTACTTGATGGCCGCGATATCGGGACGGTCATCTGTCCCGACGCCGACGTCAAGATTTTCATGACGGCCCTGCCGGAAGTGCGCGCGCGTCGCCGCGCCGCGGAATATCACGCCCAGGGCCGGAATATCGATGAAAATGACGTGCTTGCAGACATCCTCAGGCGTGACGAGCGCGACAAGGGCCGCAGCGCCGCTCCGCTGAAACAGGCGCCGGACGCGCACTTGCTCGATACCACACATTTGGATATAGACGCGGCCATCCGGGCCGCCATCGACATCGTCGAGGCCACCCGAGCGGGCCGAGGGCGTGACTGACCGCCCCTCGTTGTTGGAGGACAAAGCCCCGCTCGCGCCTCTGCGTAAGGCGGCCTGACCGAACCATCGTTCCGAAAGCACGGTTATGAGCGCCGGCCATCCGGGATTCCGGGGGCTGCCGTTGGTCTACGAGACCTGCGGCCCGCGCGTCCGGAACGCCATTCCAACCTGCCGGCGCGCCGCATAGGAGCTTGACCTTCGAAAAGCAGTCACCGCTTTTTCGAAGGTCACGCGCCATGCAAACAGGAGATTTCATGGCCACTGCTACAGCACCCTCGCGTGAAGACTTCGCCAAACTGCTCAATGAATCTTTTGGCGGCGGAAACCTGCAGGAAGGTTCCGTCATCAAGGGCAAGGTCGTCGGCATCGAGAAGGAATTTGCCGTCATTGACGTCGGACTGAAGACAGAAGGCCGCGTCGCCCTGCGGGAATTTTCAGGACCCGGGCGGCATTCCGATCTCAAGGTCGGAGATGAGGTCGAGGTCTATCTCGAACGCGTCGAAAATGCGCTGGGCGAGGCGGTGCTGTCGCGCGACAAGGCGCGGCGTGAGGAAAGCTGGGGCAAGCTCGAAAAGGCGTTCAACGCCGGAGAGAAGGTGCAGGGTGTCATTTTCAATCAGGTCAAGGGCGGGTTCACCGTTGACCTCGACGGTGCGGTAGCGTTCCTGCCGCGCTCGCAGGTCGATATTCGCCCGATCCGCGATGTGACGCCCCTGATGAATGTGCCGCAGCAATTCCAGATCCTGAAGATGGATCGCCGGCGCGGCAATATTGTTGTCTCCCGCCGCACCGTGCTCGAAGAGACGCGTGCCGAACAGCGACAGGAGCTGGTGCAGAACCTCGAAGAGGGCCAGGTCATCGACGGCGTCGTCAAGAACATCACGGACTACGGAGCGTTTGTGGATCTCGGCGGCATCGACGGCCTGCTGCATGTCACCGATATCGCCTGGCGGCGCGTCAATCACCCGACCGAGGTGCTCAACATCGGTCAGCAGGTGAAAGTAAAGATCATCAAGATCAATCACGAAACCCACCGCATTTCGCTCGGCATGAAACAGCTGCTCGACGATCCGTGGCAGGGCATCGAGGGCAAATATCCGGTCGGTGCGCGCTTCAAAGGCCGTGTGACCAACATCACCGACTACGGCGCCTTTGTGGAACTCGAGCCCGGCATCGAGGGCTTGATACACGTCTCCGAAATGTCGTGGACGAAGAAGAACGTTCACCCCGGCAAGATCGTGTCGACGTCGCAGGAAGTCGAAGTGCAGATCCTCGAGGTCGACCCCGTCAAGCGGCGCATTTCGCTCGGCCTCAAGCAGACCATGCGCAACCCGTGGGAAGTGTTCGTCGAGAAACATCCGCCGGGTTCGACGGTCGAAGGCGAGGTCAAGAACAAAACCGAATTCGGCCTGTTCCTTGGTCTCGACGGCGACGTGGACGGCATGGTCCATCTGTCCGATCTCGACTGGAAGCGGCCCGGCGAACAGGTCATCGAGGAATACAAGAAGGGCGACATGGTGAAGGCCCAGGTCCTTGATGTCGACGTCGAAAAGGAACGCATCTCTCTCGGCATCAAGCAGCTCGCAGGCGATCCGATGGAATCAGCCGGCGATCTCAAGAAAGGCTCGGTCGTCACCGGCGAAGTGATCGACGTCAAGGAGGGCGGCATCGACGTCAAGATCGTCGGCACCGAACTCACGGCATTCATCAAACGTGCCGATCTCGCGCGGGAGCGCGGCGAGCAGCGGCCGGAACGCTTCTCGGTCGGTCAGAAGGTCGATGCGCGTGTCACGCAGTTTGACCGGAAAACGCATAAGGTCAGCGTTTCGATCAAGGCGCTGGAAGTTGCCGAGGAAAAGGAGGCCATTGCCCAATACGGGACAGCCGATTCCGGCGCATCGCTCGGCGACATCCTGGGCGCCGCGCTCAAGCAGCGCGCCGGCGACAAGGCCGACGCAGAGTCGGAAAAGGCCGACGAATAGCCCGTCGGCGGAGCCCCTGGGATAAGCCGGGGGCTTCCGCCATGCGGCGGCCAAAATTCGGCCGCCTGGCACAGCAAAGGCTTGCCGCCGGATACAATGCCGGCGATTCGGATGTCCCATATTTGAAATCGGGAGTGGGTTCCCGACACAAACGGAGCGAAAACATGTCGCTCGATGCCGATGCCATCGTCGACCGCCGCCGCATGCGGCGAAAGCTGACATTCTGGCGCCTGAGCGCCCTGCTGATCGCCCTTGTGGCAATCGGCGGTGCGGCATTCACGTTGGTGCCCGGAAGCCGGCTGATGCCGGCGGGAGCCTATATCGCGCGCATCAAGGTTCAGGGCCTGATCCGTGGCAATCAGGATCGCGTCGAGGCGCTGGCCCGGCTGGCGCGCTCGCGCGCCAGGGCAGTGATAGTGCATATCGACAGCCCTGGCGGCACCACGGCCGGCTCTGAGCAGCTCTACGATGCGTTGCGCGACTTGCAGAGCAGGAAGCCGATGGTCGTTGTGGTCGATGGGCTCGCCGCATCGGGGGCCTACATCGCGGCGCTGTCAGCCGACCATATTGTCGCAAATGAAACTTCGCTGGTGGGATCGATCGGCGTGTTGTTTCAGTATCCCAACTTTTCGGACGTACTTAAAACAATCGGCATCAAGGTCGAGGAGATCAAATCCTCACCCCTGAAAGCCGCACCGAACGGATTTGAGCCGACCAGCCCTGAGGCCCGCGCCGCGATTGAGGCAATCGTGCTCGATTCCTACGCCTGGTTCAAAGGGCTCGTTAAGGACCGCCGCAAGATGAACGATGCAGAGCTGACCCGGGTGTCCGATGGACGCGTCTTCACCGGGCGGCAGGGCGTTGGTCTCAAGCTCGTCGATGGGCTCGGCAACGAAAAGGCCGCACTGGCCTGGCTGGAAAAGGCAAAGAATGTGCCTGCAAACACGCCGGTTCGAGACTATTCGCTGCAGCCGCGTTTCAGCGAGCTTTCATTCCTTCATGTGGTGGCCTGGACCTTCGAGACGGTAGGGCTGAACGCCATTGCGCACCGCATCGAGGAATGGGGCGGCATGCAGGCGATAGAGAGGCTTAATCTTGACGGTCTCTTGGCGCTTTGGCACCCTCCGTCCACCAATTGATTTTTGTTGGCCGGGGCAGGGCGGTGTCAATGATCAAGTCCGAACTCGTACAGCGAATCGCTTCCCAGAATCCGCATCTGTATCAACGCGACGTCGAGAATATCGTCAACGCGATCCTTGGCGAGATCACCAGCGCCATGTCAAAGGGCGACCGGGTCGAGTTGCGCGGTTTCGGCGCGTTTTCGGTCAAGCATCGTCCGGCTCGTACCGGGCGAAATCCGCGGACCGGCGCGCATGTGGCCGTCGACCAGAAATCCGTGCCGTTCTTCAAGACCGGCAAGGAAATGCGCGAACGCCTGAACCGGTCCGGCGCCGTCTAGGCGCTGGTTATCCAGCTTGCCGGAAATGCTATGCTTATGGCCGGGCTCACCCGGCCATAAGCTTTCAAGCAAAGGCGTCACCGATGTTCCGGAAGATCGTGACGGCGCTGATCGTCGTACCTTTGGCAATCATCACTATCGCCTTTGCGGTGGCCAATCGTCAGGCGATTACCGTCTCTTTTGACCCGCTGTCGTCGACGAACCCCGCTTACGCTGTCACCTTGCCGCTGTTCGTATTGATCTTCGTGCTGCTGATTCTTGGCGTGCTGATCGGCGGATTCGCGGCGTGGATCGGACAGGCCAAGTGGAGGCGCAGCGCGCGCAAGCTTGATGCTGACGTTCGCATGTTGCGGCAGGAGATGGATGCCGTTCGCCGGCGCTTTGCGCCGGAACCGCCGCCGGCGGAGTCCGTCGCGCAACCAATGATTCCCCCGCCAATTCCATGAGGGCGGTGTGGTTCGGCTTTGCGGCGAGATCGATAAGACGGTAGAACGCGCTCCAGGATGCCACTGTCGGTCAAAATCTGCGGTCTCAAAACCTCGCAAGCGCTTGATGTAGCGCTGGATTCGGGGGCGGACCTTGTCGGCTTTGTGTTCTTTCCGCCAAGCCCGCGCAATATAGGCCTTGAGGCCGCCCGCGCACTGGGCCAGCGCGCAGCCGGCCGCGCCCGCAAGGTTGCCCTGACCGTCGACGCCAATGATGAGACATTGCTCGACATCATCGGCGCGCTGGACCCGGATATGCTGCAACTGCACGGGAGCGAGACCCCCGACCGTGTGGTCGCTGTGCGCACTCGATTTGGCCTGCCGGTGATGAAGGCGCTGCCGATCGCGGAACGCAAGGATCTGTCGCCTATCCGTGAATATGCACAGGTCTCCGACCGTCTGATCTTCGATGCGCGCCCGCCGCGTGACGCGACCCGTCCCGGGGGATTGGGGAAAGCCTTCGACTGGACTTTGCTTAAGGGCCTTAACCCGGGTGTTCCCTTCATGTTGTCCGGCGGGCTCGACGCCGACAATGTGGCGGAGGCGTTGCGCATCACCCGCGCCCCTGGTGTTGACGTGTCGTCCGGCGTTGAACGTACGCCCGGCGAAAAAGATGTCGAGAAAATCCGCGCATTTGTCCGTGCTGCGCGGCAGGCCGAGGCCGAGGTTTTTTCGCCGCCGCTGCAGTTGGGAGAGGCCTCGATCGTGCGGCCGGTCAAATAGGGCGGCGCCGATGACCGTGCAACAGCCCAATTCCTTCCGTACGGGCCCCGATGAGCGCGGGCATTTTGGCATCTACGGCGGCCGCTTCGTGGCCGAAACCCTGATGCCTCTCATTCTCGACCTTGAAAAAGCTTATGCGGAAGCAAAGTCGGATGAAAAGTTCCAGACGGAAATGGATGGCCACCTCGCCACCTATGTCGGCCGACCGTCGCCGCTTTATTTTGCTGAGCGTCTCACCCGTCACTGCGGCGGAGCGAAGATCTATTTCAAGCGCGAAGAACTCAACCATACCGGCGCGCACAAGGTGAATAATGTGCTCGGCCAGATCATGCTGGCCTTGCGCATGGGCAAGAAGCGGATCATTGCCGAGACGGGCGCGGGCATGCATGGCGTTGCCACCGCGACACTGTGCGCAAAATTCGGCTTGCCTTGCATCGTCTATATGGGTGCAGTCGATGTCGAGCGGCAAAAGCCGAATGTTCTGCGCATGAAAATTCTCGGCGCAGAAGTCCGCCCGGTCGAGTCGGGTGCCCGCACCCTTAAGGACGCAATGAATGAAGCGCTGCGTGACTGGGTGACCAATGTCGCGGACACATTCTACTGTATCGGCACCGTGGCCGGGCCGCACCCGTATCCGGCAATGGTGCGCGACTTTCAGTCGATCATTGGACGCGAAACGCGCGAACAACTTCAGGCCGCCGAGGGCCGCCTGCCCGATTCATTGATTGCCTGCATCGGCGGCGGTTCCAATGCGATGGGACTCTTCCATCCGTTTCTTGATGAGCGTTCGGTCGAGATCTACGGCGTCGAGGCGGCGGGCCATGGACTCAATAGCGGCAAACACGCGGCGTCGATTGCCGGCGGCCGTCCGGGAGTGCTGCACGGCAACCGCACTTATCTGCTGATGAATGATGACGGCCAGATCGAGGAAGCACATTCAATCTCGGCCGGCCTGGATTATCCCGGCATCGGCCCGGAACATTCCTGGCTCAACGATATGGGCCGCGTGAAATTCCTGTCCGCCACTGACGACGAAGCAGTTGCCGCTTTTCAGCTGTGCAGCCGTCTCGAAGGCATTATCCCCGCGCTGGAATCGGCGCATGCGCTCGCGAAGGTCCCGGAGCTCGCGGCGCGAAAGCCGAAAACGCACCTCATGGTGGTCAATCTTTCCGGCCGCGGCGACAAGGATCTGGCTTCAGTCGAAGCCTTCCTCGCAAGCAAGACGCGATGAGCACACGAATCGAACGACGCTTCGCTGCGCTGAAAGATCAGGGTCGTGCGACCCTCGTGACCTTCACTGTGGCCGGCGACCCCGATTACGAGACGTCGTTGGCAATCGCGAAGGCATTGCCGAAGGCCGGCGCCGATGTGATTGAACTTGGCATGCCTTTCACCGACCCGATGGCGGATGGGCCCGCGATTCAGGCCGCCGGCCTGCGCGCGCTCAAGGCCGGCCAACGCATGACCAAAACGCTCGCGCTCGTGCGTGAATTTCGCAAGACCGATGACGAGACACCCATTGTTCTGATGGGGTACTACAATCCGATCTACATATACGGAAACGACCGTTTTCTCGCCGATGCCAAGGCCGCCGGCGTTGACGGACTTATCGTTGTCGATCTGCCGCCTGAGGAAGATGAAGAACTGTGCCTGCCGGCACTTAAGGCCGGCTTCAATTTCATCCGTCTTGCAACGCCAACCACCGACGACCGGCGCCTTCCTGCGGTCCTCAAGCACACTTCCGGATTCGTTTATTATGTCTCGATTACCGGGATTACGGGCGCTGCGGCGCCGGATACCGCCGCCGTGACCGCGGCAGTAGCACGTATCAAGCGGCATACCGGGCTTCCTGTTGCCGTCGGCTTCGGAGTGAAGACGGCTGAGCAGGCGCGATCCATTGCGCAGGGCGCTGACGGGGTCGTTGTTGGCTCTGCCCTGGTTGATGCTCTGCGCCAGAGTCTCGGCAAGGACGGAAAGGCGAGTGCGCATACGGTCGAGGCGGTGACCGGACTGGTTGCCGCCCTCGCGCAGGGCCTGCGGTCGGCGCGCAGGGCCGCGGTGGGCTGAACTTTCGGCAGTGCGGCCGGTTATAATTTCGTCGAATCGAGCCTATATAGACGATCCTATGAACTGGATTTCGAACGTTGTTCGCCCGAAAATCCGCAGCTTCCTGCGCCGAGAGACGCCGGAAAATCTCTGGATCAAGTGTCCCGAGACCGGCCAGCTCGTCTTTTACAAGGATGTGGAGGCGAACCAGTTCGTCATCCCGAGCTCGAACTATCATATGCGTATCAGCGCACCGATGCGCTTGAAGTCGATGTTCGATGGCGGGGAATTTGAGGATATTTCCTTGCCGGAAGTCCCACTCGATCCGCTGAAGTTTCGTGACGAGCGACGTTATGCCGATCGTCTGAAAGATGCACGCGCGAAGACCGGGCTACAGGACGCCGTGAAGCTCGGGATCGGCAGGCTCGAAGGGCAGATGGTCACAATCGCCGTGCAGGATTTCGATTTCATGGGCGGGTCGCTTGGAATGGCGGCGGGTGAGGCGGTGATCACGGGGCTGGAAACCGCGGTGAGACGGCAGACGCCTTTCATTATGTTTGCTGCTTCAGGCGGTGCACGCATGCAGGAAGGCATTCTGTCGCTCATGCAGCTTCCCCGTACGACCGTCGGCGTTCAGATGTTGCGGGAGGCGCGCAAGCCCTACATCGTCGTGCTGACCAATCCGACGACCGGCGGTGTGACTGCATCCTACGCGATGCTCGGAGACGTCCAGATCGCGGAACCAGGCGCCCTGATCGGCTTTGCGGGACCACGCGTGATCGAACAGACGATTCGTGAAAAACTCCCGGAAGGCTTTCAACGTGCCGAGTATCTAGCCGACCACGGCATGGTGGACATGGTCGTGCATCGCCACAAGCTACGCGCCACGCTCGCCGAACTTTGCCGGCTGCTGACCCGAGCGCCCGCGCTTGCCGAAAAACCCAGCTTGCCGGTACCGGCTCATGCATGAGAGTTGACGGCGGGCGCCAGGGCTGTCATGGCCGGCGTGCTTTCGCACGCCTGTGACCCGGCCATCTCGCCTCGAAGGGCAAATCTGTGTCAAATGATCGACGGTCGCCGCGCAAGCGTTTGCACGCAGCGTTGTGACGACAAATGCTGTTGTTATGAACCAGATCGATACCATTGTCGCTCGCCTGAACGCGCTGCATCCCAAGCGCATCGACCTGTCGCTTGACCGAATTCAGCGCCTGCTTGCTGCGCTCGAACATCCTGAGCGGAATGTGCCGCCGGTCATTCACGTCGCCGGCACTAACGGCAAGGGATCGACGATTGCATTTCTGCGCGCGATCCTGGAAGCGGCCGGCAGGAAGGTTCACGCATATACCTCGCCGCACCTCGTGCGCTTCAATGAGCGGTTCAGGCTCGGCGCGGCCGGCGAGGGAAGGCTTGTGTCGGACGACGAACTTGTGGCGGCCATGGAAGAGTGTGAACGAGCAAATGCCGGTGAGCCAATAACAGTTTTCGAAATCACGACTGCGGCCGGCCTGCTGTTGTTTGCGCGTCATCCGGCCGACGTTCTGCTCGTGGAAGTCGGGCTTGGCGGCCGGCTCGACGCGACGAACGTCTTTGACCATCCCCTCGTTTCAATCATCACACGGATCTCGATCGATCACGTCGATTTTCTCGGTGACTCGCTGGAAAAAATAGCGGCCGAAAAGGCCGGCATTCTCAAGCGCGGCGTTCCGGCAGTGATCGCGGCGCAACAGCGCGACGCCCTGGCGGCGATTGAACGGCAAGCGGCAAAGCTGAAAGCGCCACTCAAGATTGCCGGTGAGGATTGGACTTGCACCGAGGAGCGTGGCCGCCTGGTCTACCAGGATGAAGCCGGACTGCTCGACCTGCCGGCGCCGCGGTTGTATGGCCGGCACCAGTTTGAAAATGCGGGGCTGGCCATCGCCGCCTTGCGGACCGTCAAACAATTCACATTTCCTGCCGCAGCTTATGAAGCCGGCATGGTCAAGGTCGATTGGCCCGCACGGCTGCATCGTCTTGGAAGCGGCCGGCTTGTGGAGCTTGCGCCGCCGGGCAGCGAACTGTGGCTCGACGGCGGACATAATCCGGATGGTGGCCGAGCGGTCGCTGCCACGCTTGCCGACCTTGAGGAGCGTGTATCGCGCCCGCTCGTTTTGATCGTCGGCATGATGGCGAGCAAGGATTGCCAGGGTTTCCTTGGCAATTTTGCCGGCCTGGCACGCCGCGTCATCGCCGTGCCGGTGCCGACCGCGGAAAAAGGCTTGAGCGCGGAAGCTGTCGCCGATAATGCGCGCGCCATGAGTCTTTCGGCAACAAGCCGCGACACCCTCGCCGATGCGCTCGATGCCGTGCGCAAGCTCGATCTCGAACCGCCGCCCCGTATTCTGATTACCGGCTCTCTTTATCTTGCCGGCGAGGTGCTGCGCGAGAATGGCACGTTGCCATCCTGATAAGAAAACGGCCGGCTCATCGCCGGCCGTTCCGAAGTGTAAAGCGGGGTCTCAGACCGCGCCGCTGATCCATTGATGCAGCTTTTGCTTCGGTGCGGCACCGACCTGACGTGACGCGATCTCGCCGTTCTTGAACAGCATCAATGTCGGGATCGACATGATCCCGTATTTCGCCGCAGTGTTCGGATTTTCGTCAACATTGAGCTTGACGATCTTGACCTTGTCGCCCATCTGGCCGGCGATCTCTTCAAGCGCGGGTGCGATCATACGGCACGGCCCGCACCATTCGGCCCAGAAATCCACGACCACCGGCGCGGCAGATTTCAGCACATCCGATTCGAAGCTAGCGTCCGACACTTTGCCGACGGCCATGACTGCACCCTCTTGTGATTGATCGGCGAGAATCGCCCGAAAAATGTGAGGGCAGGAACCTATGAACGCGACCCCGCACCGTCAAGGCGCTCTCACGGGGAGGTGACGCGACTGAGCGCCGCGTCGAGAGCCTTCGGAGAAAGTTCTACAAGATCAGTGGCTTCGGTCCATATCAGCACCGCGCGAACGGTGCGGCCGGGATAGATCTTCTCGAGCAAGGCCCGGTACGGAGCGAGTTGACGCGTGTAGGTCTCGATTCGGGCCGGCGTCGGGTTGCCGGTTTTGAAGTCGCCGATCAAAACGGCCTTCGGCGTTACCGCCAGTCGGTCAACGCGCCCGGAAACCGGAATCGCTTTTCCGGCGATATCAATGCGGCCGACAATCGGCACTTCCGCGCGGCTGCCCGGTGCGAAAAGTTCCGCGAACTCCTTGTCGCGCAACACGTGCAGCGTTTGCTGCAGCAAGGCGGCGCGCTGATCGGCCGGCAGCTTCGCACCTCGTCGCAAAATGAATTCCTTCGCCACCGCTTCCCTGCGCGCGTCCGGAATGTCAGGCAGTGATTGCAGGAGCCGGTGCGCGAGCACGCCGCGCAGGCGGGCGAGTTCGCGGTCTCCGCCACCCGTGCGCCCGGCCGGCTCGCCCGTGAGATCCGACGGCCGCAGAATAACCGACGTTGGCGGTGCGGGCGCGACTTTCGTTGTCAGCCAGGACGGCAGCGACTCCTGTTTCCGGGCCTCGCGTATGTCGCGACCGGTTGCAGGCAATAATTCTCCCTTGCAGAAGCGCCATATCTTGCCGTCAGCGTCGCTATCTTCTTCCGATAAAGGCTGGAGCGCGCCGAGCACGAGATCGTGCCAGCAGCCTGGCGGAGCCCTGTTGATTCCCTTGGCGCCGCACACAATGAGCCGGTCGGCCGCCCGTGTCAGGCCGACATATAAAAGACGGCGGTACTCGTCGCCTGCAGCCTCGATTGCCTGTGCGCGCGCCTGCGACATTGGCCCCGCATCCTTGTCCTTTGCAACAGCCCAGATCAGGGCTGTCGCGCCCGGCGGCGCTCCTGCGATCGGTGTCGTCAGCAGACGGGGCGGATGTGCGCCTTCGGGGCGTGTCGTCGTGTGATCGATGAGGATGACGTTCTTCGCTTCAAGTCCCTTGGCCCCGTGCACGGTCATCACGCGCACCTCGTCGCGCACCATTTCCATGTCGCGCTTCACTTCGCTCTGGGCTGCCCGAATCCAGTGGAGGAAACCTTGCAGCGACGGCGTGCCCCGGCGCTCACAGGCCAGGGCCAGGTTGAGGAACTCGTCGAGCGGGTCGGAAGCCTCGGTGCCGAGGCGCGCCAGAATCTTCGCGCGGCCTCTGCGTGCTCCGAGGACATGCGCGTAGAATTCGAATGGCGGCAATGTGCGCGCTGTTTCCGTCAGCCCGTCGATTTCCGCCGCCGCTGCAGTGAATGCCGGCTTCTTGCTCGCCCGCAGCGCCGCGCGCAACGAGGCTTTGCGCTGATAGGCGAGCTTGAAAAGCTGTTCGTCGTCGAAGCCGAAAAGCGGGCTCTTCAGGGCAGTGGCCAGCGCGAGATCGTCATCCGGCAGCAGGAGCGCATCGCCGAGCACCAGCAGATCCATGATCGCAATGTGTTCCGTCAGCAGCAACCGGTCGGCACCCGCGACGTCGATCTGCGCGCGCTTGAGGGCCCGGATCACGGCCTCGAACATCGGGCCGCGCTGGCGAACCAGAATCAACACGTCACCTGGCCGCGTACCTTGCGCGATCCATTCTTTTACCTTGCGTGCGATTTTTGTGGCGAGTTTGACCGAGGGGCTCTTCTCGCTGGTCGTGTCAAAGGGCGCGTCCCAACCTTCCTTGCTCGTGTCCTTCTCATCAGGGCCGATCAGGTCCCAGATTTCCACGTCACCGGGAACCGCATCGGGCAAGGCCTGGTGCACGGTCCATGTCGTGTCGGCGGTCAGTCCACGGAATGCCGCGGGCTGTCTGAACACCGCATCGACTGCGCTGAGGACGCCGATCGCAGAACGAAACGAGTAGTCGAGCCTTTCGGTTGCGAACGCCACTTCGCTGGTTTCGTGAAGCAATCTGAAATGGTCGCGCATATCGGCGAACTTGTGCGGCACCGCACCTTGAAAGGAGAAGATCGACTGCTTTTCATCACCCACTGCGAACAAGGTTCGCCTGACATTCTCGCGTGCGCCGCCGGGCAGGAACTCTGCGACCAGGAGCTTGATGATCTCCCACTGCTTTTCGCTGGTATCCTGCGCTTCGTCGACAAGCACGTGATCAATGCCGAGGTCGAGCTTGTAGAGCACCCAGGCTGCGGCCGTGCTTTTGCTCGATGCATCGCGGAGCAGGCCGAGCGTCCTGTCGATCAGGTCTTCGTAGTCGAGCAGGCCACGGCGATCCTTTTCCGCGCGATAGTGCTCGATTACGGCCGCCACGACGGTGACGAGAGCCGCGCTCCGGTCGCGCGCGCGCAAGGCAAACTCTCGCGCGAGGAGCTGGCAGACGCGCTCCTTTTCGGCGTTGAGCCGCTCCGCCCAATCGGCGTTGGCGTCGGCAAGTCGTCTGGTCAGGATACTGGCGCGGCCCTTGCGCTCACCGGTGCAGAATACATCGAGGTAATTTTCAATCTGCTCGCGCCCTGTGGAGTGGAGTGCGGCCGCGAGTGATTGGCCGCGTTCCTTGTCGGTTTTGGAGCCGGAGGTGAAGACATCGATCAGTTCCGGCCACGCATCTCGCGGGATAAGGGAGCCGGAAATGTATTCGTTTTCAACCGCTTGAATGCTATCGCCGGCTCTCAGGCCAAACATGCGGGTCAGTTCTTCGATGGCTTTCCGGACACTGCCGGTCCGCGCCGTCCATGCGCTGATGAGGTCGCGTTTGCCGATCGCTTCCGCGATCACGTCCTTGAAAGTGATATCGGCTGCGGCTGCGATGGCGGTGACCAGCGCCTCACCGACCGCGCTGTCAGTCCGCGTTGCGCCCTCCAAAAGGACTTTCAGGGTCAGTTCGTTCAGCAATTGTGCGGTCGTTGCCTCGTCCATCACGTCGAAGCGAGCCGCGACGTTCGCCTCGAACGGAAACTGGTGCAGCAGGCGCGCACAGAAAGCGTGGATGGTCTGTACTTTCAGCCCGCCCGGCGTTTCGAGCGCCTTGGCAAACAGGCCGCGCGCAACAGCGCGCTGCGCCGACGATGGGGCCTTGCCGCACGCCAGTCTGATCCTTTCGTCGAGCGCCGCGTCATCCAGCGCTGTCCACTCCGCCAGCGTGTCGAAGACACGCGTTGCCATGTTGGCGGCCGCGGCTTTGGTGAAGGTGACGCAAAGGATTTTCGCCGGATCGGAGCCACCCAGAAGCAGATTGATCACGCGCTGCACCAGAACATGCGTTTTGCCTGAGCCGGCATTCGCCGAGACGAATACCGAACGCTCGGGATCAGCGGCTGCAATTTGCCGCGTTCTCGCCGCATCCGGAATCTGGCGGACCGCGCTCACGGTTCGGCCTCGCTTTCGCCGCCCGAAGCCGACCACTCTTTGACGCGCGCGAGGTGGTCATAGTCGCCGTAGTGCCTTTTCCACATCGGATGGACGAGCGAGCGGTAGGGCTCGCCGTCGACAAGAAACTTCAGCGCAACACCCGTGAGCCTCTGCAGCGCGATGTCAGCGCAGCTGTCGGGCGTGCCTTCCGTGATGCGAATGTTCTTCGGCTCGCCGGGCGGATCACCACCCTTGAGCCGAACATAGCCGATCTCCGACACCGGACCGCTGACAATCTCCGGAAAACCGTTGTTTCGCAGGATGGCTGCTTCCAGTGTAAGTTGCGGCGCCAGGCCGCTGCGTACCTGGGGCTCGGTAGGTGGCTGTCCGGTCTTGTAGTCGAGAATGGCGTAGGTGCCGTCGGAGCGCCGCTCAATACGATCGGCACGTGCCGTGAGTATGAAGTTCGTCTTTCCAAGCGGGATCTGATGTTTCCCCGAAATCTCGGCAAAAATCCGGGCGGCGCCGGCGCGCCGCTCTCGCTCCCAGCCTCCAAACCAGTCAGCGATGCGCAGGAACCGCGTCCACCAGAAGGCCCGAGCCTCCTCATAGTCTTGCAGTGGTGTGAAATGCTTCTCGCCGAGCTTTCTGAGCTCGCCCGCTATATCCGCAGGCAGCGCATCCGCAAATGTCTTGGCGAATTCGCCGATCGCGTCATGGATGAATGTGCCTCGATCGGCCGCGCCGGGAGGTGCATCGATCGCTTCGAGGGGCAACAGCCGCAGCACATGCTTGGCGTAAATCGTGTAGGGATCGCGCAGCCAGTTTTCGATGTCGGTGACGCTCAATTGAGTCGGCCTTGCTTCGGGCGGAGGCACCGGCTGGGGCCGCGGTGCCGGCGTGACCTTGGCCGGATGATCGAGCGCACGAGCAAAGTCTGAATAGATTGCGCCGCGGGCCAGCGCCTCCACCCAGCGTTTTTCGCCGGCGACGGCCGCCAGGCGCTGGATGAAGCGGGAGCGCACGGTCGGGGCGCCCGCCTGCCTGGTGGTGCGGGTGAGAATGACCTCAGGCGCGCCCAACCCTTGTGCAAAATCGTGTGCAGACAGTCCGATGCGGAGCTCCGGCAGATTAAGGCCGAGCTCCAGCCGCATCGGCCGGCTGAGCCAGGGATCGCTGCGCGTTTCCGGCGGCCAGGTCCCTTCGTTGAGTCCGCCGAGCACGATACGATCCACGCTCTGCAATCGTGCCTCCAGCAGGCCGAAAATACGCACTTGCGGCCTGCCGATTTCGGCACGCCGGTGGGCGCGTCCGGAGCACAGCAATTGAAAGACTTCGGGGTAGTCTGCGGCCGCCAGAGCGAGCGTCTGCGACGCCTCGCTCTCCGCGATCGTCGCAAAAACATCCAGCAATTGCAGGCCGTCAACGCCGGCATAGGCGGCGACAGTTTTGCCGTCGCCCGCGAGCGATTCGATCGCCTTGCCATGGGCCGCAGCCAGACTGAGCAGACTGTGCCTTCCGTTGGCGAGCGTCTCCAGCGGCGCAAGCGCTTGCGCGAGATTTTCGACCAGATGCTCAGCAGCATCGAGCTCGTCGGCCGAGATGAAAGTGCGCGGGTCGTTGCGGTGCAAGCTGGCTCGCGTTGCCCTGAAAGTTGCGATGGCATGCATGAGACCGCCGCATCCGGCGCGCGGACGCGGGCCGCGCAGCACCGTGCGTTCGAGCGAGGCAACTGCGTGCGTCAGCGCAGCCGGTCCGGCGCCGAGCCGCAGCAGCGGACTTTTCAGCAAGGCCAGAAGCGGCGCCGGTTCGAGTCCTCCGAGTGCGGCTTCGGCAGCCAGCCGCGCGAAAATTCCCGCACGCGTGTCAATGAGCGCCTCGCCGCCGGAATCATCGACCTTGACCTGCCAGCGCTCAAGCGCCGTCACGACCCGTCGCGCCAATGCACGGTCGGGAGTGACCAGTGCAGCGGTCTTGTGTTGCGTCTCGACGGCCTCGCGCAGGCTGACCGCAATAGCCAGGGCCTCCTCTTCCGAATTTGCCGCCTCGATCACGCTGACGCCCGCCATTGCCCTGTCGGCGACGGCAGCGCATTCGCTCGACGTGAACCAGCTCTGCCAGCGGTCGGTGGTTGCGGCAGGCCGCAGGGCTTCCGACACAAGCTTCTCGCGTCCGTGGGCGCCGGGGGCGGTGAGCGGTTTGACGGCACTGCGCGTAATCCCGATGCGCGCAAGCAGGGCCTGCATGGCGAATTGCGGGTGTACACTGGCGGCTGCAATCCTTTCATCCGCATTGCCCGCAATGGCCCGCCACGACTCTTCATCGAGATCGGTATCGAGACCAGGCAGCACGACAGCGCCGTGCGGCAGCCGTGCGATTGTTGCCAGGAGCTTTGCCGTCCCAGGCATCGATCCGGTCGATCCGGCGGCAATCACCGGCTGATCGCCGCCGGCCAGACGCTTCATCTCGGCATCGATCAGGCGATCGCGCCGATCTGCGGCGTCGATCAAGCCCTTTTCGGCAAGCTGTTCCGGCCAATAGCTGCGCGCGATCTTGAGAAACTCGATGGTGAATTCCCAGTACTTGTCGAATTGATCCGGCACCAGCGCGTCGAGGCGCTTCCAGTCGGCCTCGCGCGTCGTGAAGTCGTCGATCAGCCGCGCGAGATCGTCGGCGAGCGCAAGGGTTGCAGCAGGCGTGTTGGCGATCAACTGGGCGCCTTCGCCATGACGGATTGCCTCAGCCCAGCGGGCGATCAGCTGCGCAAGCAAAAGCCTGCGATCGAGCGGCGCGATCGCAGGAGGAATCGTCAGGGCGTCTTCTGCCAGCTCCGCACTCGCTGCCTCTGCGAAAATGATCTCGTCCTCATCGAGATCCCCGAGCGCGACGATCCTCGGCAGGATCGCCGCGTCGCTGCCCATCACATTGAGGAACACGTCGCGTGCCAGGCTGCAGGCGCGACGCGTCGGGAGGTAGATTGTGGCCCGGGCCAGCTCCAGCGGGTCGCTCGATGCCGGAAAACCGGGAATGAGCCTGCCTTCACGCAGATTTTCGACCAGGGCGCGCAGGAAATCCGCCGAGGCGGGGACATTGAAGACGCGGGGTTGAATAGCCGGCATGATCGAATCATACACGCTTGCATGCGAGGCGGATCAATGGCGCCCGCTGCGGATCGCAGCCTCCGCCGCGCCGATAGCATCCGGCGTTCCGACATGCATCCACGTCCCTTCCAGCACCAACCCGTGGAGCCGGCCCTCCTTGGCCGCGCGGTCGAACAGCACGACCAGCGGGAATTCTCCGGCCGGCGCGCGTCTGAACAAGGTCGGCGAGAGGATGGCAACACCTGAATAGACGAATGGTGCAACGGCGTCCGCTGCACGCTTGCTCAATGTTCCGTCCGCGGCCATGGCGAAGTCGCCGCGCCCCGAATATCCGATGCTGCCGGTTGTCGGGGCGAGCAGCAGCAGTGCGTCCATGGCGGCCGGCTTAAAGCTCACAGCAAGCCGGTCGAGATTAGGCAGTGCGCCATCAATCCAGATGGCGTCGGTGTTGGCGTGAAAGAAGGGAGCCTCTCCGAGCTCCGGCAACGCTTTTCTTACGCCGCCCCCGGTCCCCAGCAAGAGGCCACGCTCATCGGAAATGACAATGCGAGGGCGCGTGCGATGCGCGAGATGCCGGATGAGTTGATCGCCAAGATAGTGAACATTGACTACCGCCTGCTCGACGCCCGCTTCCACCAGCCGGTCGAGCACATGATCAATGAGCGGCTTGCCCAGGACTTTCACAAGCGGCTTCGGCATCGAATCCGTCAATGGCCGCATGCGCATGCCGAGTCCGGCGGCAAGCACCATGGCCTTTTTTGGCGCCGGCATTGTCAAACCTTCAATGGCGGTACATTGACGCGGTACCAGCCCGCAAGCGGTGCCAGCGACGGATGCGCCAGGGAGCGCTGAAGATAAGACCACACGCGCGGCAAATGACGCAAATACTGCGGTTTGTGATCACGCAGTTCGAGCCGCGCGAAAATCCCGAGGATTTTTGACGCTCGTTGGGCGGCCAGTGTCGCGTAGGCACGGGCGAAAGCCGACGCCTCGAAATCCGGACTGGCCGCCATGCGGGCGCGCACATAGCGCGACAGCAGTGCGATTTCCATCATTTCGGGGACATCGACGCGGGCGTCCTGCAACAGCGATGCAAGATCATAGGCCGGCGGTCCCATGACCGCGTCCTGAAAATCGAGCAGCCCGACGCGCGCGGTGCGGTCGCGCTCGGGAAGCCATAACAGATTGGGCGAATGAAAATCGCGCAGCACCCAGGTGTGGTCGCCGGTTGTCAGCGGCAACAGAAGATCGCGCCAATGTGAGCGGTAGGCATTGCGCTTGATGTCGTTGACCTTCGTGCCCAGCTTGGGCAGGTACCAGTCGAGCATCAGTTCGGCTTCGATCATGAAGGCTTCCATGTCATAGCTCGGTATCCGGTATTCGACGCCACTTTCCACCGGAACGACGCTTTGCAGTGTGTCGCCGTGCAGTTCGGCGAGCAGATCGACGGCGGCTTCATAGCGGCTTTCGATTGGCACCGGAGGATCACCTTCGACCACAAGCTCGTCGCCGAGATCTTCGATCACGAGTAACCCGGCCTGGCGATCAGCTGCGAATATTGCCGGTGCCGAGAAACCGCGGCCGCGCAGGGCGCGGGCCATCGCCACAAAGGCTGTCACTTCCTCGGCGAGGTGCGCTATTGCGCTATAAGGTTTTCCGTCGCGCACCGGCGGACCATCCGGCCGCCGCGGTGAATTCATCAGGATATAGGTCGCGCCGTCGCGCGTGAGGCGTTCATAGCTGCGCGTGGACGCATCGCCCTGAATCCGTCTGCGTGACGCCTGCCCGAAGCCGGTCCGGTCAAGAAACTGCCGCATCGTCACGATGCGCTCGGCGCGGGTGGTGAAGCGGCCATATCCGGTGACGCGCGCACTGCGGGCGGCGGGCCCATGTTGCGGCACAAGTGTGAGGGCGATGTCGAGACGATCCGGCGGCAGGCTTGAACCGGCGCGATCCGGCCATTCCAGCAGCGTGACTGTGTCTTCCGGCGCGTCGTCGAGTCCGACCTCGACCAGCTCGGACGGGCCCGACAGGCGATAGAGGTCGGCATGGATCAGGTTGAATCGCGGCAGCGTATAATTCTGTGTCAGCGTGAAAGTCGGGCTCGGGACTTCCACGGTTTCGTCGTCCGCGAAGTAACGGATGAGCGCCCGTGCGAATGTTGTCTTGCCGGCTCCGAGATCGCCCGACAGCGTGATCATATCGCCCGGTTCGAGCACCGCGGCGATGTCCGTCATCAGCTGATGCGTGCCGGCTTCGTCGGCCAGCGCTGCCGTGAAACTGAAGGGGCCCGAACCGGTAGGAAACATCGAATCATCCGTTGCAAGGCCGGAACCTTATAAACGGATGCCGCCATGGTCCGCCAGAATGCAGACAGTTGCGGCTGAACGCTACTTCTTTACGAGGCCGGCGCGCTCGACGATCTCCTTCCATACCGGCACTTCGCGCGCCATGCGGCTGTGAAGATCGTCCGGCCCCTCATATTTGACCATGAATCCGGCCTTGAGCATTTTCTCCCTGATCTCGGGCTTTTGCAGGATCACGCGCGTCTCTTCGCTCAGGCGCTTGATGATATCGGGTGAGGTGCCGGCCGGTGCTAGAAACATCTGCGATGTTTCCACGACCGCGTTCGGTACGCCGGCCTCCTGCAGTGTGGGGACATCAGGCATGTCGATCCAGTGTTCCGCACCGGTTTGCGCCAGCGCTTTCAGCGTGCCCGACCGGATATGGCTGATCAGTCCGGCGATACTGACGGAGGCGATGTCGGTCGTGCCCGAGAGCGCGGCCTGCAGCGATGGCGCAGCGCCATTGAACGGGACATGCGTCATATCAATACCGGCACGCAGCTTCAGCAGCTCGACCGCCAGCTGTGAGACGCTGCCCACTCCCGGCGACGCATAGGTCAGTTTTCCGGGATTGGCTTTCGCCCTGGCGATGAGATCCGAAATGCTCGTGATGCCGGAGGCCGGGCGGGTGATGATGGCGTTTGGCGCGGCACCGAGATAGGCGATCGGCGCAAAATCCTTGAGCGGATCATAGGCGACCTTGGTCACGCTGGGATTGATCACGACCACTCCGGTCACGACGAGCAGCGTGTAACCGTCGGGAGCGGCGCGCGCCGCTGCCGTAATCCCGATGTTCCCGACGGCGCCGACGCGATTTTCGACGATGACGTTCTGCCCGAGCTTCGGTGCGAGTTCGGCCGCGAGCAGCCTGCCGGACAGATCGTTGGGCCCGCCGGCCGGAAACGGCACAATGATTGTGATCGTATGGTCAGGCCATGCCGCGCGGGCCTCATCAAGCGGCAGAAATCCCGTAACCAGCAGCGCTGTTGCAAAAACGGCGGACATCAGCTGCCGTGCGAAGGCAAATTTTGTCGCCATGGGCGTCCTCCACCGTGGCCGAGGATGTTCCGGCCGTTTTTGTGACGAATGTTTTAGTGGAGTGCCGGGGCGCGCGCCAGTGCGGGCGCGATTATTGATGTTGCGCCACGACGGGAGTCCGCCCGCGCAGATAGCGACGGCCCAGCGCGGTGACGACGATGCGCGTGCGCATGCCGTCGATGCATTCCCGCTTCACAAACCCGCGGTCGACCGCGTCTTCCCACACGGTCAGGCGTGGACACGACGTTCGCCATGCGTCGATGACTTCGGCATAGAGCCTCGGCTCGCGGGCGATCCACGCGACAAGATCAAAGACCAGCGGGTCGGGCGCCGTGCAGGCCTGAGCGTTACGTAGTGATCCGGGTTTTCGGACGGGCAATCTCTGCCTCCCGCGGCGGCGCAATCCGCCGCGGGATATATGGCCCATTTTGCCGGTTCCGGCAAATCAGTATTGGCGGCTTTTCACGCTGCGCTTTTCTTTTCCGTCTGCTGCGAGGGAAATATGCAGGTGACGGTGGCGCCACGCCCCGGCGTGGAATCGATTTCCACCCTGCCGCCATGCAATTCGACGAACGAGCGCACGAGCGAAAGTCCCAGCCCTGGGCCGCGATGTCCGGAGCCGCGCGAATCGGTTTCGAACCAGTCGAACACCTTGTCTTTTGCTTCAGCGGCAATTCCCGGGCCGTGATCG
>DATEKG010000089.1:0-5205 GCA_035277565.1 Pseudolabrys sp. | reverse complement strand
CTCCCTTGACACGAACGAGCCGGCGCATGTTGCGGCGGCGACCGCGAAACTCGGTCTTGCGCATGTCGTCATTACGTCGGTGGATCGCGATGATTTGGCTGATGGTGGCGCGCAGCATTTCGCGGACACGATCAGCGCCATAAGGGAGGCCTGTCCGCAGACAACGATCGAAGTGCTAACTCCCGATTTCCTGCGCAAGGAGGGAGCGCCGGAACTGGTCGTTGCGGCCAGACCGGACGTATTCAACCACAATCTGGAGACGGTTCCTTCGCTTTATCTTACGGTGCGGCCGGGCGCACGCTATTTCCACTCTTTACGGCTCCTTCAACGTGTAAAAGAGCTTGATCCGCAGATGTTCACCAAGTCGGGAATAATGGTCGGGCTTGGCGAAGAGCGGAACGAAGTCTTGCAGGTGATGGACGACCTGAGATCGGCTCAGGTCGACTTCCTGACCATTGGCCAATATCTGCAGCCAAGCCGCAAGCACCACGAAGTCGTTCGTTTCATTCCGCCGGATGAACTCAAGGCACTTGAGACAATTGCCTATGCGAAGGGCTTTCTGATGGTGGCGGCGTCGCCGCTGACGCGTTCCTCCCATCACGCCGGCGAAGATTTCGCCCGCCTGAAGGCGGCCCGCACGGCTGCTGTCTGACACCGATGCCTGAATTTCTGACGAAGCGCCGCGTTCGACACGCCGCACCAGACATGTTCGATCTGGTCGCAGACATTGAAAGATATCCTGAGTTCGTACCGCTATGCAGCGAGATGAAGGTGAGAAGCCGTGGCACCAACGCCAGCGGCGCCGTTGTGGTGGTGGCGGATATGACGGTCGCCTATAAAATCATTCGCGAGACATTCACGAGTCGTGTAACCCTCGCTCGCGACGATCTCAGGATTCTCGTCGAATATCTCAACGGCCCGTTTAAACGAATGCACAATCGATGGGGTTTTCGTCCGATCGACGACCGGACGTGCGACATCGAATTTTTTATCGAATACGAATTCAAAAGCCGTGCATTGGCGATGTTGATGGGCGCGATGTTCGACACGGCATTTCGCCGCTTTGCCGCCGCTTTTGAAAAGCGAGCCGACGAAGTTTATGGACGAATGAAGGCTTAGTGCGCATCCGCGCCGGGAGCTTCTTTCTCCGCCAGTTCGCGCAGCATCGCCAGGGCTTGCAGCACGGACTGGCTGCGCACATTCGCACGGCCGATATCACCGTATCTGCATTCATTCGCGACGGCTCGCCCGCCGCGAGATGCCGCGCAGAAGAAAACCAGTCCGATCGGTTTGCCCGGTACAGCGCCAGTCGGTCCGGCGATACCCGTAATCGAGACAGCGAGGGCGGCGGAAGCGCGCGCAAGGGCGCCCCTGGCCATTTCTTCGGCGCATTCGCGGCTCACCGCGCCAAACGTTTCAATCGTGGATCGGGCGACGCCCAGCATCTGCTGTTTCGCTTCATTTGAATAGGTGACGAAGCCGCGATCGAGGACCGCAGAAGAGCCGGAAATCTCGCTGATAGCTGCCGCGACCAGGCCACCGGTGCACGATTCAGCGGTCGCTACAGTCAGCTGTTTCCGCGCGCAGATTTCAAGCAGTGCTTTGGCGGACTCGATTGCAGCTTGATTCGGCATGTCATTCCCAAGGCAAACGGATCGTCGCAGTGGCGTAAGCCGCGATGCCTTCGCCGCGCCCGGTGAAACCAAGTTTTTCGCTGGTGGTCGCTTTTACGCCAACGCGCTCGACGGACAGGCCCGCTATTCCGGCGATATTGGTTCGCATGGCATCGCGATGTACGCCGATGCGAGGGCTCTCGCAAACGATGGTGAGGTCAAGGTTGGCGATTCTGCCGCGTCGCGCGCGAACCCGCTCGACAGCGAATGACAAAAAACGATCCGAGGAGGCGCCCCGCCACTGCGGATCACTCGGCGGAAAATGTGCGCCGATATCACCCTCGGCCAGCGCGCCAAGGATGGCGTCGGTAAGTGCATGCAATGCAACGTCAGCGTCCGAATGGCCTGTCAAAGCTTGCGTGTGAGGAATACGTACACCGCCAAGCGTCACATGGTCGCCCGGCCCGAACGCATGCACGTCGAGACCCGAGCCGATCCGGACGTCGCCAAGCAAACCGGCCTGCATCGATTCCGCGCGTGCAAAATCTTCCGGTGTGGTGAGCTTGATATTGTCGGGTTCTCCCGCAAAGACGCTCACAGTCAGACCGGCCCATTCGGCGAGGGCAGCATCATCGGTAAAATCATCGCGTCCCTGCGCCACGGCGCGGCGGTGCGCGTCCAGCAGTTCAGGAAATGTAAACGCTTGCGGCGTTTGAACGAGACGCAATGACGTGCGGTCGATTGTTGCTTCGACTGCATTCGATGAATTCACGCGTTTGACAGTATCGGTGACCGGCAGAACCGGAATGGCTGCGCCGGTTTTCGCAGCGGCTTTGATTGCTCGGGAAATCAGCGCCTCGCTGGCAAAAGGGCGCGCCGCGTCATGTACGAGCACGATGTCGGGAGCGCGTCGAGCGAGCGCGTCGAGCCCCGCATGCACAGACGTCTGTCGCGTCTTGCCGCCGAACACAGGCGGGAGAATGGACAAATCGCGCGTCATGCTTTGCACGAGCTGGCGGTCGGCGGGGCGGATGACGAGTTGCACGTCGGTGATGTCGGTGTTGTCGGTGAAAGTCGTAAGCGTTCGCCGGAGCAGGGCGATGCCGCCGATTTCCCGGAACTGTTTGGGAACGCCGCCGCCGGCCCGCAATCCCTGACCTGCCGCAACGATGACGGCCGCTACGTGCACCATCCTGCCACTCCTTGCCTCCGTGCTGGCTTTAGCGCGTTCCTCGCGGAGCGCAAACGCGCGGGACCCCACAGCGCCCGCGCTATCCCAATATTTTTGCACTGCAGCACTTGCATCCCTCGCGGAATTGGCTAAAGTCTGTGCACTCTGGAGAGCAGCCTAAATGATAGGCAAAGCGGGGAAAACGGTCGCGGATTCAAGCCCTCTGGGGCAATCCCTTTCAAGCCCTTTAGGGCGACCCCTGGCGATTGGAACCGTCACAATCCCGAACAGGGTCATCCTGGCACCCATGTCCGGAATTACTGACGTGCCGTTCCGGAGGCTGGCCCAAAGCCTGGGCGCAGGCCTCGTGGTATCGGAGATGACGGCCTGCGCCGGGCTCGCCCGCGGGGAGCGGGAGGCAACGGTCCGCAGCAACGGCCGGGGCATCGCCATTCACGTGGTCCAGCTGGCCGGCTGCGAGGCACACTGGATGGCCGAAGGCGCGCGCATCGCCGAAGAGCAGGGCGCCGACATCATCGACATCAACATGGGCTGCCCGTCGAAGCAGGTGACCAATGGTGCCTCGGGTTCGGCGCTCATGCGCGACCTCGCCCACGCACTGAGCCTCGTTGAGGCAACGGTCGCCGCCGTGCGCGTCCCGGTCACCCTGAAGATGCGGCTGGGCTGGGACGACGCCAGCATCAATGCGCCCGAACTGGCGAAGCGCGCCGAGGCCGCCGGCGTCAGACTTGTCACCGTGCACGGCCGCACGCGGTGCCAGTTCTACACCGGTACTGCCGACTGGCAGGCGATACGCGCCGTCAAACAGGCGATCAGCATTCCCCTCGTCGTCAACGGCGATATCCGATCGTACGCGGATGCGGTCACGGCGCTGGAAGAGTCGGGCGCCGATGCCGTGATGATTGGACGCGCGGTGCAGGGACGTCCCTGGTTGCCGGGACAGATCGCACGTCACGCGGACAGCGGCTCCGCCGGCCAGATGCCGGCGCTCGAAGTCCAGTACAGGCTGATCGATACGCTCTATGACGAACTGCTCAGCCACCACGGCATTGCGATCGGCCGCCGCCATGCGCGCAAACACCTTGGCTGGGCGCTCGACACCGCGGCTGCGACGGCCGGTGCAACGAGCGAGCAGCTCAAGGCTCACCGCAGCCGCGTGCTGACGGCCGAAGAGCCGGTGCATACGCGGCGCTTGCTCTCGGAGGCGTTCAGCGATTTCGCCTGGAGAGCCGCGGCATGACAGGGGCGCAGGCGATCCAGACCATGGCGAACATTCCGGCGGATGCAATGCTGCATGCATTGCCGCACCCGGTCATCATGATCGCGCCTGATGGAAAGATCGCCGATGCCAATGTTGCCGCCGAGCAGTTTTTCGAGGCGTCGATGCCGATGTTGCGGCGCTATCTGCTGCGCGACCTCGTGCCGTTCGGCTCACCGTTATTGACGCTTGTCGAGCAGGTGCGCCTGAGCGGCGCCGCGGTCAACGAATACAAGGTCGATCTGGCGACGCCGCGCAATCCGGGAGAGCGTCTCGTCGACCTTTATGTCGCGCCATTGCCCGAAGTCACCAATCACGTTGTGGTCATGCTCCAGGAGCGGACGATTGCCGACAAGATGGACCGGCAATTGACGCATCGCGGCGCCGCACGCTCGGTCATCGCGCTGGCCGCGATGCTGGCCCATGAGATCAAGAACCCGCTGTCGGGCATTCGCGGCGCCGCCCAACTCCTCGAACAATCCGCCGGTGATGAAGACCGCCCGCTCACAAAGCTGATCTGCGACGAGACGGACCGCATCGTAAAGCTCGTCGATCGCATGGAAGTGTTTGCCGACGAGCGGCCGATCGACCGCGAACCCGTCAATATCCATATCGTGCTGGATCATGTGAAACGTCTGGCCCAATCAGGCTTCGGCCGTCAGATCAGGTTTGTCGAGGATTATGATCCATCATTGCCGCCGGTCCTGGCCAACCGCGACCAGCTCGTCCAGGTTTTTCTCAACCTCATCAAGAACGCTTCGGAAGCAATCGGCGATGCCACGGACGGTGAGATCCATCTGACGACCGCGTTTCGTCCGGGCGTTCGCCTGTCCGTGCCCGGCAGCAAGACGCGTGTGTCGCTGCCGCTTGAATTCTGCGTGAAGGACAATGGGCCCGGCGTGCCCGAAGACCTGATGCCGCACCTCTTCGACCCGTTTGTCACCACAAAACAGAGCGGAAGCGGGCTGGGGCTGGCGCTGGTCGCAAAGATTGTCGGCGACCATGGCGGGATCATTGAATGTGAATCGCAGCCGCGGCGCACGATTTTCCGTGTGCTGATGCCGATCTACAACGGCAGCGGCGAAATAACCGATGATGCAATGCCGGCCACCAGTCCACCCGCGAGATAGGACGATGCCAAC
>DATEKG010000088.1:0-3959 GCA_035277565.1 Pseudolabrys sp. | reverse complement strand
GTCGGATCGATCGGCTGCAGTAACACTGCACCCGAGTTAAAAAATTTGGAACTTCCCCTGCATTGCACGCCATGCGTGAACGGATTGATTTCGGATCGCGTCCGGTTGCCCGGGGATCGCAGGCGGTTCAGTTCAGTTTGTGAAATGGAACCAACTCGCGGGCTGGTGCCTGAAAGTGAAGAAGCCTGAAACCTGAGGACAGCAAGCAATGATCCGCATAGTAGTCGCCCTTGGCGCCGCCTCAATTTTTGTTCAGTCGGCCTTGGCAGCCGACTTGACCGTGTCTTCGCACCACCACCGCTATGGTCGCGCCCCGGCGAGCCATGTCGTGGAAGTTGTTACTCCTCCCTACAGTGGGGTCTTCGTTACGAACGGGTTTTTGTTTGCGGGGACCAATCCCGCCTGCCGAAGATGGACGCCCGGCGAAAGACTCAGGCTCATTTCCGGCAGCTGGTACGGCCGCTGCACCGGGGCGACGTTTTACAATCTCTCGCTTCGCACGACATGTGAGACGCTCTGTAGAGGTGCCGCGTTTTAGCCGCTCCTCCTTCTATTTCTGCGCAATCGCGGCGAGAGCGCCGCTGACCAGCCTCGCCTGAAGCATTTCTGCGAGCGTCCCTGGCTTTGTGAGCCCGAGCCGTTCGAGAGGGCGGCGGTGTGCGGGCACAGATGTTGTTCCGCGCGCCAGCAATCCAAGGATGGCCATGAAACCGGAATTTTTCAGCAGCTGCAGCGCGGGGACAAGCGTTTGCTCTTCTTCGGTAAGGTCGGTGCCGAAGGGGAACATGGGGAGGAAACCGGCGTCCCGCGCCGGCTGAAGCGCCCGTGCCACCGCTTCGGGTGTGTTGTCGCGCGCGGATTTCGGCAGCTCATAAGAACCCTCGATTTTTCTGGCATCCTTGGCCTGCCTCAGCAGCCCGTCCTGGAATCCTGCGTCGGTAATTGCCAGCATTGCGGTGATGCAATCGCGGTCGCTCTTGCCGCGCAGATCCGCGACACCGTATTCGGTGATGATGATATCGCGCAGGTGGCGCGGGATCGTGATATGCCCGTAGCGCCACCGGATGTTTGACTGGCTTTTGCCCCGCGCTTCGCGCGTGGACCGCAGCATGATCATCGATCGCGCCCCTTCGAGCGCAAAGGCCTGCGCCACGAAATTATATTGTCCGCCGACGCCGCTGACGACGCGACCATCGTCGAGCCCGTCCGAAATCACGTCACCGAGCGCGGTCGCCATCATTGCATCGTTGATGAAGCGGGCTCCAATACGGGCTCGCCGCTTCCTGTCTTCGTCCACATAGATCTCATTGACGAATGAGATTGGCCGCATGCGGAATTTGGCCAGCACGTCGCGCGGCATCTCGTTGAGAGCCTGGTAGAAAGCGCGCGATCCAACGAAAAATCCTGCGTCGAGAACTGCGCCGTCGACCTCACGCTTGAGGATGTCCGCGCGGAAGAGGTCGAGCAGGCCTTCGACGAACATTTCCGAGCAGCCATAGAGTCCGGACGTAAAGGGCGCAACATGAAGACCTGCGTCGCCCGCGGGCCGTAGCGTCGAAATAAGCTTTCGAAATTCACCATTATTCCTGTGTCGCAGAACGAGGCCTTGCGTGACGGCGTCACCGAGAGACCCGATCCCCATCTGCAATGTTCCGCCATCGGGCACGAGGCTTGCCGCGTGCAAGCCCGCCGCATAGTCGGCGAGGGCGATCGGCTCGCGCGGCGGCGCAAACAGGGGAAAATCGGTCCCAGGCCCATCGAGAAGAAAATCGAATTCGTCTTTTTCGATCGCGGCCACACCGGGCATAAACGGCAGCTCCGAGTTCACCTCGCCGGCAAGAACGAAATTCGCTCGTCCCTCGCGCCGGAACGCAAGGAGATCGATCGTCAGGTCGGGGTTGCAGCTCAAGCTGAACGGACGGGCCTCACCGGCGCGATAGGCGACAAGCTGGCCGACAACATTGACGCCGCGATCGAGCACGTAGTGCAGGGCGTGCGTGTAATTTGCCGAGATGTAGTGCCGCTGGGCGTAAGGTGAATCGAGCCATTGGCCGGCCACGAAGAAAAATTCATTCACCTCGACATTGGGCGGGATCGAACCGTTCCGGATCGCCGTCGCGTAGTCGAGCGCCGGATAGTCGCCGAAGACGCGTTGGGAGATCGGGTCGAAGAACCGGCGTTCCAGGTCATTTCTTGTTCGCGGCGCGGAGAGGGTGAGCGCCGTGAATATCGTGAGCCTGATCGACGGGTCGGCGACCGCCCGTGCAAAAAGCGCATTGGCGACATGATTGGCTTTCCCAAGACCGAGCGGCAAGGCCAGGACAATTGTCTTGCCCACTTTCGCGAGAATGGCGTCGGCAAGCCGGGCGGCATCATCGAAGGCCGTAGGCGCCGGATCGCGACGATTCATTTGATGTCGTTCCACCCGGGATCCGGCAGGAATCTGGCCCCGTAGGTGGATGCAAGGCGGGTCAATGTCTGGCGCACCTCGTCAGCGCCGCGTTTGCGTGCGTAATGCATGGGGCCGCCACGGAAAGGCGCAAATCCGGTGGCAAATATCATCGCGCCATCGATGATATCCTCGTCTTTGACGATGCCCTCGCGCAGGCAGGTCACGCATACGTCAAGCATGGGCAGGATGAGCCGGTCAGCCATATCCGCAGGCGGGCGTGCGGCATCGGGCGCTTTTTGGGCGTGGCCATCTTTCCAATCGTAAAAGCCCTTGCCGGTTTTCTTGCCGAGTTCGCCTTTCTCGACCTTGTCCTTCAGCCACTGCGGCGTATCCGGCATTTCGCGATTGAGGGATGTGCGCAGCATATCCGCGACATGGAGGCAAATATCGAGCCCGACCTGGTCGGCGAGCTCAATCGGTCCCATCGGCATGCCAAAGTTTTCCGCGGCCTTGTCGACCGTTTCCTTTTGAACTCCTTGATCGATCATGATGATGGCTTCGAGCAAATAGGGCGTCAGCGCGCGGTTGACGAGGAAGCCCGGCGCGCTCTGCACGGGCGCCACAAGACGGTCGATCTTTCCGAGGAACGCATGTGCTGTCGAGCGAACGTCGTCTGCGACCCTGTCATGGCTCACGACCTCAACCAGCTCCATGCGCGAAACCGGATTGAAGAAGTGGATGCCGACAAGGCGTTCCGGGCGCATTAAACCTTCACGCAGCTGCTCAAGCGGAATGCTTGATGTGTTGGTGGCGAGAATGGCTCCCGCCTTCATCTTCGGTTCGATGCCGGCATATATCTTCTGCTTCAGGCCGAGGACCTCCGGCACGGCTTCGATGATGAGATCGGCTGAGGGCGCGCCCTCGCTGCGCAGATCCGGAACAAGCCGGTCAAGCGAATCCCGGATCCGCTGCGGGTTGCCGCGGCCGATTTTCGCGAAAAGATCGGCGGCGCGTTTGATGGCGCCGCCGATCGCCTCCGCTTTCATGTCGGCGAGGCTGACCGTCAACCCGTGCCACGCGCACCAGGCCGCAATGTCGCCGCCCATGGCGCCGGCACCGATGACATGGATACGCTTGCCGTCCCATGTGCCGCCTGCAAGCCGCTTGAGGTTGTCGCGCAGGAAGAAGCAACGAACCAAATTTTGCGTTGCTTCGGTGGTGAGGAGATGTGCAAAGGAGGAGATTTCCGCCTTCTGCATTGCCGATGACCGGCCGCCATTCTTCTCCCAGAGATCGATCAATGCATAGGGGGCCGGATAGAAATCCCTGGGCGCCTTTTTCGCGGTCTCGGTCCGCATGCGTGAGGACAGGAAGGAGCGCGCGGGCATCGAGTTCAGGAGGGCTACCGACAGCCTGTGTCTGGCGAATTTTAGTGACCCGTCAACAGCTGCCTTGACCGCGCCGCGAACGTGGCGCTCCTGAGTGACGACATCGACAATACCCAGCGATTTGGCGGCGCGTGCTCTTTGTGTCTTGCCGGTCAGCATCATCGTCATCGCCTGCACCG
>DATEKG010000087.1:0-4848 GCA_035277565.1 Pseudolabrys sp. | reverse complement strand
CCCATCGCAGCGCCCAGCTTGTCGGCTACCGGCTCGATATATTTGGTGAAATTCTCGCGGCTCTGCATCGCGCGGCCGCCCGAGATGATGATTTTGGCTGACGTCAGCTCCGGCCGGTCGGATTTCGAAAGCTGCTCGCCGACAAATGCAGAAATCCCAGGGTCTGATGCCGCCGGAACACTGTCCACGCTGCCAGACCCGCCCGCACCGGCGGCCTGAAATGTCGACGTCCGCACCGTGATGACTTTCTTCGGATCCGACGACTTAACGGTCTGGATCGCGTTACCGGCGTAGATCGGCCGCTCGAAAGTATCCGGGGCAACGACTTTCGTGATGTCCGAAATCTGCATGACATCGAGAAGCGCCGCCACGCGCGGCATGACATTCTTCCCCGTCGTTGTCGCCGGCGCGACGATGGCCTCATAATTGTCCGCAAGCGAAACAATGAGAGCGGCCATCGGTTCAGCAAGCTGATGCTCGTAAGGTGCGGCGTCGGCAACGAGAACTTTTTTGACGCCATCCAGTCTGGCTGCGGCATCGGCCGCAGCCTTGCAGTCCTTGCCGGCAACAAGAACGTCGACATTCGCTCCGATTGCCTTTGCGGCCGAGAGCGCCTTGCTGGTGGCGTCCTTGATCGACCTGTTGTCGTGTTCGGCGACGAGAAGCGTGGTCATTCAGATCACCCCCGCCTCGTCTTTGAGCTTGCCGACGAGCTCGGCCACCGAGGCAACCTTGACGCCCGATTTGCGCCCCGGCGGCTCCGTCGTCTTGAGCACCTGAAGTCTTGGCTTGACATCAACACCGAACGCATCCGGCGACTTTTCATCGATCGGTTTCTTTTTTGCCTTCATGATGTTTGGCAGAGATGCGTAGCGCGGTTCGTTCAGCCGCAGATCGGTGGTGATGATCGCCGGCATCTTGAGCTTCACGGTCTGCAGGCCGCCGTCCACCTCGCGGGTTACGCTGACACTGTCGCCGTCGATATTGATCTTCGACGCGAAAGTGCCCTGTGACCAGTTGAGGAGAGCCGCCAGCATCTGTCCGGTCTGGTTGCTGTCGTCATCGATGGCCTGCTTGCCCATGATGACGAGGCCGGGCTTCTCGGCCTCGACAATCGCCTTGAGAATCTTCGCGACAGCCAGTGGCTCGACGACGGCGTCCGTCTTCACGAGAATTCCGCGATCGGCGCCCATCGCCAGGGCGGTACGAATTGTTTCGGAAGCCTGCGCCGGCCCGATCGATACAGCGACGATCTCGGTCGCCTTGCCTGCCTCCTTGATGCGGATGGCCTCTTCGACAGCGATCTCGTCGAAGGGATTCATCGACATTTTGACGTTCGCAAGCTCAACGCCGGACCCGTCAGCTTTGACGCGAATCTTGACGTTGAAATCAACCACCCGCTTTACGGGCACAAGGATTTTCATGATTCCCTTTCCGGGCGGGCACAGAACGGAGCGGCGGAAGCTAAATGTGGCGGCGTTCGCCTGTCAATGTTTATGCTGCGCCGCACTAAGAACTAACGGTTCTGGCCGGGCTTCCACAAGACGTCAGCAGCCCCTTTGTCATTGGCATAGCGGCCGGCGACGAACAGATAGTCCGAAAGCCGGTTTACGTATTTAAGCGAGGGCGCGGAGACCCCCTCGCCCGGCTTGTCTTTCAGCGCAACCATGATGCGCTCCGCACGCCGGCAGACCGTGCGCGCCAGATGCAGGTAGGCCGAAGCCGGGCTTCCTCCGGGCAGTATGAATGATTTCAGCGGCGCGAGTTCCCCGTTCAGCCGGTCGATCTCGGATTCCAGCCAGGCGACCTGCGCATCGGTCACCGTCAGGCGTGCGCCCCCGGGCCCTTTTTCCGCCAGGCACAGGTCGGCTTCGACGTCGAACAGATCGTTCTGGATGCGGCTGAGCGCCGCATCAAGCGCCACATTGCCGCTCATATGCAGCCTGGCGATGCCGATAACGGCGTTCACTTCGTCGATGGTGCCATAAGCGTCGACGCGCAGATCATACTTCTTGCGCCGGTCTCCGGTGCCAAGCGACGTCGTGCCGTCGTCTCCGGTGCGCGTATAAATTCGGTTGAGCACAACCATAATGGCCTCACGAAGGCATTCTCCAGGGCGTGGATTAAGTCGCAAATTCGAGGTAGGCTTTATTTTAGCGTGTTTCAATCTCAAAGAGTGGGGTGACGCTCATGCGCTTAATCACGATTGTCACTGCAGCAGCTTTCCTCGCCTTGCCCGCGACCGCACCGGCCCAGGCCTGCGGTGCGGGCCTGCACGCGGCGAAAGCCGTAACATCCGATTATTCGGCGGCGAAAAAGAAAAAGAAGGTCAAGAAGGAAAAAGAAGAGTACATGCGCGCGGCGCCTATGAAATAGTTGCCTTGGCGCCCTTCCTCCTAACGGCCGAGAATCCAGATTGTCGCCATTATCACGATGATGGCGATAAACTGCATCAGCACGCGCAATCTCATCAATTGCTGTGAGCGGTTGGGTGAACCGCCGCGCATCATATTAATGAGCCCGAGCAGAAGTACGAACGCCACCGCCACAACGGCGGCGGGGACCAGATAGTGTGACATGAATTCAGACATTCGCCGGGCCTTCTAGCACTGGTGACTGATCATTGCGGGTTAAATTTTTGACTCGCCTCAAAGTTGTATTTCCTGTAGCGTCCCCAACAGGCTGAGTGAGTGCGTTGGGTGTGACGTATGGGGAATTGCGTTGACGTTGCGGCAGGCCGCCGCTCTTCGGCCATCAGTCTTGCGATTTCATCTTCCCCGTACCGGCTCAGGCCAATCTGGACAAGAAAAAATAAACGGCAGCGCGCCTTCCGCAGCAGCGACCTGCGAGAACCGCCGCACAGGCTTTGCGAGACGGCCGGCGACCGCCGCGAATTTGCGCTGCGCGCCAGCGTCGATGATCTGCTGAAGGCAGCAGCGCTGCGTGCATCAGAGAGCCTCAAGACGACGCGACCGGACCTGTCGGCGGGTACCTTGTCGTTGTGTGCACGCACATTGCCAACGCTGTTCGGTCTTGCCGCAATCCTGGCGATGCTGAACAACTGCACCAGTTCGGTGCTTTGTCTGCTGGTGGTTTTACCGAATGCATTTCGTCTGCTGCATGTCGCCGTCCACGGCATACCGGCTGTTTCCGTGTCGTCTCCTCCGGTCGGGGCTGATGACGAACTTCCCGTTTACAGCATCATCCTCCCGCTCCGGCGGGAAGCAAAAATTGTCGATCAACTGCTGTCGGCAATCGAAAGGCTCGATTACCCGACTGAAAAGCTCGATGTCATTATCGCCGTCGAAGCAGATGAACCTGAAACACGCATGGCCATTGACCGCCGCAAACATCGAATTCCGCTCACGGTCATTCCTGTTCCCCCGATTGGACCTCGCACAAAACCAAAGGCGCTCAACGTCGCGCTCGAATTCGCGCGCGGCGCATTGACCGTGATCTATGACGCGGAAGACCGTCCCGAATCTCAACAATTGCGTCGCGCTGTCGAAGCATTTCGTACCGCCGGCAGCGACCTCGCATGCGTGCAGGCTCCGCTTTGCATTGATACCAAAACGACCTGGCTGACGCGCTTTTTCACCGCAGAATATGCAGGGCAATTCGACATTCTGCTTCCGATCCTTGCCGCGCGCCGTCTCCCGCTTCCTCTCGGAGGCTCGTCCAACCATTTTCGGACGGACATTCTGCGGGACGTTGGCGGTTGGGATGCCTACAACGTCACCGAGGATGCGGATCTCGGGATGCGCCTCGCCCGCCGCGGTTACCGGTGCGATGTCATTGGTTCCACCACCTACGAAGAAGCGCCCGCGCGGGTGCACAGCTGGCTCAACCAGCGTTCGCGCTGGCTCAAAGGCTGGATGCAAACCTGGCTGGTCCACATGCGCACTCCGGGCCGGCTCGCCCGACAACTTGGCCTGGGTGGCTTTCTGACATTTCAATTCATTGTCGGCGGCAACGCACTGGTCGCTCTTGCGCACCCCGTTTTCTTGCTCAGGCTCCTCTACGGCGGACTTGCACCCCTTTTCGGGCTGCCTGATCAGTATGTCGTGTTTCCAGCACGGCAAGCCGAGATTCTGGCATCGGCCGCCATTGGCTATCTGGTTTCGGCAGTGCCCGGATTTCTTGGTCTGCGCCGCCGCGGCCTTGCAAGAAAATCCTGGGTCTTGTTCTGCACACCGCTCCACTGGGTGCTCCTGTCGATCGCCGGCTGGCGCGGAGCGCGTCAGCTGATCTCGGCACCCTTTCACTGGAGCAAGACCGAGCACGGCCTTTGTGACGAGCCGCACCCGGACGGCCTCATCGGAGCGCTGCTCACGCTGAACGCGCACATAACCGACCTGGCGCGGCGCGGCGAAATTCCGCAAATCTGGATTGGCGCTACAGGTAGCGGCGCAAATCGGCGGCTGCATCCTCCGGCCGCCGCTTGAGACTGAAAGGCGCAACGAATCGGCCCTGCTTGTCCATCAGATAGACAAGCGCGGTGTGATCCATGCTGTAGTCGCCGTTCCCGGTCGGTACTTTTTTCGCGTAGACGCGGTAGGCTTTTTCGGCCGCATCGATCGCCGCACGATCGCCCGTCGCCCCAAGCAAGTGCGGATTGAAGCTGGACAGGTAGTCCTTCATGACAGCGGGCGTATCGCGCTCGGGATCGACCGTGATGAACAGCGCGCCGGCGCGGTCGGCGTCCTTGCCCAGGGCCTGCAGCACCTCGGAAATATCGAATAGCGTGGTCGGACAGATATCCGGGCAATGCGTATAGCCAAAGAAGACGAGGAAAGGCCGGCCTTTCATGTCCGCGTCAGTAATGGTCTTGCCGTTCTGGTCGACCAG
>DATEKG010000086.1:0-4841 GCA_035277565.1 Pseudolabrys sp. | reverse complement strand
CTCAACAACATTCCCTTCACGAAGCAGTCGCTCACGGCCATGCTTGAACGGCTTGGCGTCAATATTCGCGGCCAGACCATCCGGACCGGCAACGTCGCCGCCGTCATGGTCACGGCCAATCTCCCGGCCTTCGCCACGCAGGGCACGCGCATCGATATCACGGTCTCGGCGATGGGCGATGCCAAGAGCCTGCAGGGTGGAACCCTGCTCGTCACGCCGCTGCTCGGCGCCGACGGCAATGTCTACGCGGTCGCCCAGGGCTCTCTGGCAATCGGCGGGTTCCAGGCCGAAGGCGAAGCCGCGAAGATCACGCGTGGCGTGCCGACGGTGGGCCGCATTGCCAATGGCGCCCTGATCGAGCGCGAAATCGAGTTCAACCTGAACCATCTCAACCAGCTGCGACTGGCGCTGCGCAATCCGGATTTCACGACCGCCAAACGCATCGCGGCCGCAATCAACGACTACATCGGCACATCGGCAGCAGAACCAATCGATCAGGCCACGGTGGTGCTCACCGTTCCAGCCAAGTCGACAGCCAATATTGTGAGTTTCCTCACTGAAATCGAGCAGCTGCAGGTCGAGCCCGATTTGCCCGCACGGATCGTCATCGATGAACGCTCGGGGGTCGTCGTCATCGGGCGCGACGTGCGAGTTTCCACGGTTGCCGTTGCGCAGGGAAACCTGACGGTAACCGTGTCTGAATCACCCGAAGTCAGTCAGCCGGCGCCGTTTGCACGACGCGGCACGACTCGTGTCGTGCCGCGCACCAGCATCGGGGTGCAGGAAGACGGGAAGAAGATGTTCGTCGTCAGGGAAGGAGTTTCCCTGCAGCAGGTGGTCGATGGCCTCAACGCGATGGGCATTGGACCGCGCGACCTGATCACGATCCTGCAAGCCATCAAGGCAGCGGGCGCAATCCAGGCGGACATCGAGGTGATGTGATGTCAGACGCACTCGCCCTGCCCGCGCCCGGACTTAAACCGCTCGATGTTCTCGCGAACAGCATGAACGTGGCCAAGCCTGGGCCAACCAGGCAGGCGGCAAAGGCACGCGCCGCCGCGCAGGACTTCGAGGCCGTGTTCCTCAATTCGATGTTCCAGCACATGTTCACCAATATCGGCGGTGAAGGCCCATTCGGCGGAAGCGGCGCGGCCGGCGTATGGCGCTCGATGCTCACTGACGAATACGCGAAGTCTTTTGCCAAGGCCGGCGGCATCGGAATTGCCGACCAGGTCTACCGCACGCTTATGGCGCATCAGGAGACACGATCATGAATTCACCGGGCTCGCACGGAGATATCACCGACGCCGCCGGAGCTCGCCAGGTGATAGACAATTTGGAAGATGTCATGAGTCGCCTTGAACAGACTCTCGCGGAAGAAACTGCACGCGTCCGCGCCGGAAAGCTTCGCGAGGCGGCCGGCCTCAGTGAAACCAAACTCGACTTCGCACGCCTGTACACGATCGAAAGCGGACGCATTCGCGCAGCCAAGGATGCCATCATGCGGTGGGCTCCCGACGCAATCGCCCGCCTGCATGCTCGGCACAAGTCCTTCGAGGCGGAGCTGCGGACCAATCAAACCGTATTGGCGACAGCACATGCCGTAACAGAAGGCATCATCCGCGGCGTGTCCGGTGAACTGGCAAGGAAACAGGCGCCCTCGACTTACGGCGCGTCCGGCCGCGCACAATTGCCGAGTTCCAAGGCAAGCCCTCCGCTGGCCGTCAGCCGTTCGCTTTAGCCGTGACCGCGGCTGCTCACGACCCGGTCTTTCGCAAGGCCGGTTCACGCGACGAAATCATCGTCGCCCAGTAATCGAAGTATTTTTGCGCATGGCCAGGCGATGACAGCGCAATGAACGCGCAGATATCCGAAAGGATGTTTTGGAATGTCATCTGGCCGGTCGCATTGCGCAATTTATGGCAAAGCTTATCGGCTTCAGAGCCGCGCAACGAACCGAAGCCCATACGTTGCTGAACTCTGAAGCGGTCAAACATGGCCGTAAACCAGAAGTCGGCGGTGGTCTGACGCCGTTCAATGGGCATCTGCGGGAAAACCTTCGCATGCATTACGAGGCTTGCACCCTCGAAACCGCACAGTAGCCATTGCAGCTTGTTGATCGCAAGATCCAGCCCGGCCGCCTTGTAGAAATCGGCGTCTCTCTTCTGCGCAGACTCGCCCGTTTCCCACACTCCCAGATCGTATACATAGAACAGCCGCGGCATGCGCAGAAACTTTCCGTTCAGCAGGTAGAACAGACATAAGATCTGATCGTGAAAGGAAAACGAGAACGGTAGCGTATCGAACAGAGTACAGAGCTGCTTGACGACGCTGCGCCGGAGCGCCGAATAGAAAAGCACATTCGGGCCCTTGTGGGTCAGCAGGCCCATGACGCGACTCATGACGTCATCAGAATCCAGATTGTCGTAGGCGGCGATGGATGTGCCATGGCTCGTTTCAACCGCATAGCTGCCATTGATGCCGACAACTGACGGGTCCTTGCCATGCTGATCGATAACGCCCGGAATCGCCGCGATTGCACGATCAAGGCACATATCGTCGTCCGCGATGCAGAAGATGAACTCACCGGTGGCGAGATTGAGAGCCTCTGAATAATTCTCCCGCGGCGAACACGGCTCCACACTGACGATCTTGCAGTGGTCGCGCCGAAATTGCGCAAGCATCGCGCGCTTTTCGAAGTTGCCGGAGTTGTCGCGAATTATAACTTCAATCTCCGGGCACGCCCATGAGCAGGCCTGCGCAATTCTGGCAAGAGCCGCAGCGCTATGACGACAGGTCGGAAGCAGAATGGAAAGTTGCACTGACTTTGCCGCCAGCGGTTGTGACTGTCCGTCCACGCCCTGTGTCGCTGATTCGCGTCAACATAACAATAACGGGCGCGCACGACGATCGCCGCAGCAGATCGCCGGCGATTCAGGATCCCGTCTAGGCGGTGGTGGAAATCGTCAGGCCGGTCACCGTATCGATCTCGGAGCCGTCCGGCATGGTGAGAATATTGTTCTGCGTGTCGAGATAGGCGCCGTTCGCCAGCTGGATCAGTGAAGCCGAGTTGACCACTTTCGTGCCGGTCGTCGTGTCAATCTGTGTCCCGTTTGCCATTGTCAGAATATTGGCATTGGTATCGAGCGTCGATCCATCATCGAAATAGATGATCGGGTCGAGCACATTTTGCGGCTGCACCATCTGCTGGGCCGCCTGGAGCGCATTCATTGCGTCCTGCAGCTGCTTCGACTGCTGGTCCTGCTGGTTCTGCGCGGCGATCTGCGCAACGAGGCTCGACGCGTTGCTCACGCTGCTGGTCGCAATCGTAGCAAACGCATTCGCGGTGTTGACGCCAAAACTCAGAAACGAGCTGATACTGCCGTCGTTGCTCGCGGCATTGCTGAGCATGCCGAGCAGTCCGCCCTCATTGGCCTGATTTTGAATCGCTGTGATGGTGCTCGCGAGCCAGTTCGGCGTCGCACTGGCGGCGAATAGCGACGCGTAGGGATTGCTCGATGTAACTGACGTCATACCGGCCAACGCATGCGGGACACGTGGAGAAAAGGATACCGTACGAATCTTAACGAATTTCCACCGTTAAGGATTTGCTAACCATGCGGTTCCGCGCCGGCCCGTTTTGGCGGCGCCGCCCATCGTTCTCGCGACCATTTTTCACAACGATCGCGCGCGGCAATTTCCAATTAACCATGAACTTTTACGGGCCGTTTGGCGGCATATGCGATGAATTTCGCGATCCTCCGGATCGACACGTGTAACTGCCAGTACGGCAATTTGACCAGAAAGGTACCTGAAGATGTCTAGTATCGTTCTATCCGCAGGCGTGCGGGCGAACCTGCTGCAGTTGCAGCAGACTTCCGACCTGATCACGCAGACCCAGACCCGGCTGGCGACCGGCAAAAAGGTCAATTCGGCCCTCGACAACGCCATCAACTTCTTCACCGCCCAGGGCCTCGACAACCGTGCCAACGACCTGAGTGGGTTGCTGGACTCGATGTCCAATGCGATCAACACGATTGAGGCCGCGAACAACGGCATCACCGCGATCACCAAGCTCGTGCAGTCTGCCCAGTCGCTGGTCAGCCAGGCGAACCAGACGACCGACACCTCGGTCCGCTCGACCTTGGCCTCGCAGTTCAACTCCCTGCTGACCCAGATCGGCCAGCTTGCGACCGACTCGGGCTTCAACGGCGTCAACCTGCTCGCGGGCAATACCCTGACCGTCGTGTTCGACGAGACGGGCAAGTCGACAACCACCGTCACCGGCGTCGACTATACCAACGCGGCGGCCTCTCCGTTGAGCATAGCCAATGCCGGCAACAACTGGGCGGCTGCTTCGGACATCTCGAACTCCGGCACGCTTCTGACCACCGCGCTGACAACTTTGCGTTCAGAATCGCAGACCCTCAGCGCCAGCCTGTCGACCGTCCAGATCCGTCAGGACTTCACGAAAGCAACGATCAACACGTTGCAGACGGGCTCGTCCGCCCTCACTCTGGCGGACTCGAACGAAGAAGGCGCGAACTTGCTTGCCCTGCAGACACGGCAGCAGCTGTCGACCACAGCCCTGTCGCTGGCGTCGCAGGCCGACCAGAACGTCCTCCGGCTGTTCCAGTAAGCAGCAGCCAAATTTCGGAAGAAACGGCGGCCATTCGGCTGCCGTTTTTTTCGTGTCGCGTTTTAGACATGGTTAACGAATTTTAAACGTGCGGCTTTAACCGTCCGTCAACCCTAACGTTTCATTATCGGGAACAAGCGATTTGGCCCGAAGCAGGCAAGGAGTCTGCCATGAGTGACATTGTACTTTCACAAGGCGTCCG
>DATEKG010000085.1:0-12446 GCA_035277565.1 Pseudolabrys sp. | reverse complement strand
ATTGGCCATGCCATGGATCATGGCGCCCTTGAAGCCGAGCCTGGTCACGGTGCGCTCGAGCTCGTCGGCGGCGGCTTTCGGGTCGACCGTCGGCAATGCGGCGAAGGCCGCGAAACGCTTCGGATTGGCCTGGCAGACCTTGGCCAGGCGATCATTCACGTGGCGGCTGACCTCGGCCGCGATATCAGCGCCAAGCTTCTGGGTGGAAGGTGCCCCGTGCGAGAGCACCTGGATGTCGATCCCCGCCTCGTCCATTTCCTTGAGGCGGAGGCTGCCCATATCAAAAAGCCGCTGGTCGGTTTCATTGCCCCTGCCGGCTTCAGAACCCGTGAAGTGCTTCGACAATTCAGGGTCCCAATAGTGCTCCTCAATGGCAATGATCGGACAATTCGGCTTCTTCATCATGGCGTTTCCCCGCGGCTTTCTTGATTGGAGCCGTTTCCTAGCAACGGGGAAACAGACTGTCACGGCCTGCCAAAGCACCGGCAGGGCATGGCTCCGTGGCAAAAATGCCGCATATCACCGGGCAGCCGCTGGGCATTGTTCCAGCCGGCTTTGGGATTGATCCCGACTCAGTTATTCACAGGCGATGCTGCCGATTCTCCGTATTTTACCAGTGGGCGGCGTGCTTCTCGCCATTTTTATCCTGGTTCTGGCGCTGAGCCCGCCGGACGGATCGCGTGCGCCGCTGAACACCGCGATGGGCCCCGCGCGCGGCGCGCTGGTCGATCGCAATCGGCATCCGGAAACGAGGCAATTCCTGATCCAGGCCGCGCTCAAGCGCGCCAATGAACTCAATCGCCTGCGCGAGCTGCCGGACACGCCGACACGGACCGGGCCGCCACCGGCCGAACCTGCGAAGTCGGAAACGCCTCCCGAAGAACCGAAGGTAGCCGTTCTCCCCGCCGATCGAAGCGAAGCGGATCCGGAGGAAACGACTGCGGCAGCGGAAATGCCGACGCCGGGTACGCCGGTCGAGATCGGAGAGCCTTCATCAACCGATCTTCCCGTCACGACGCAGGAAAAGGCAGCAACCGGCGAGACCCCGGACGCAGCTTCTACACGTCGCGAGGTTCGCCGCCGGCCTCATCGCGTGCGCCATCCGCGGCCGACAACGGTCGCCAGGCAGCGCCCGTTCAATTTGTTCGAGATTCTTTTCGGCGGCCAGCAATATCAGTACCAGGCGCCGCAATATAACGGCCAACAGGCAACGCAGCAGACCGCTTACGGCACGCAGCAGCCACAGAACCAGCCGCGGCAACAATATTACTACGGCACGCAGCCGAATTACGCCGCCCAGCAACCGGTTTACAATTCTCAGGCGACGCAGGTTCAGCCGAATTACACGCAGCAGCAACAACAGCGGCAGCAGCAGCAACAACAGCAACAGCAGCCGATCGGATCGCCGCCGACTTTCGGGGAACAGCCGGCGCCACAGGTGCAGCAACCGCCACGTGCGGTGCAAAGCCCGGCGGCGCGGCGCCCCCGCGTCAATCCGGCGCGGCAATCCGCACAATCGACCGGCAGCACGCCGACCCCAACCCCCGCTTATCCGGCTTACTAGGCTGGGCTGACGCCAACTCTAGTGAAAATCGAGACGGCCGCTATAGAGGCTCGATGACGACGACACGCTTTCGCCTTGCGAGCGCGCAGCGCCGAGTTTTTCCTGAGAACCGAACTTCACTGAAGGGGCAGACGGCGCAAACGAGTCAACGCTTGAATCGCTTGCTGCCATTGTCATCCCTTGACTCATCCCCTGGCGCTTGGCCGCGTAGTAGTAACCCGCAGCATAATAGTGGACGGCGCGATCCATATTGCCGTGAGCGACTTTGTAGGCGCCGGCAAGATATTTCACCGCATAGGTCATGTTGGTGTCGGCATCGAGCAGCCCCGCCGCGCTGCCGGTGTAACCCATCGCACGTGCGGTCGGCAGCTTGATCTGCATGAGACCGTAATTGCCGGCGCTCACCACGCGGGGATTGCCGCCGCTTTCCCGCTTGATGATGCGGCGGACAAGCGCTTCGGGAAGGTTATTCGCTGCGGCATGACGCGTAATGAGCGCATCAAGATTGCTATTGGCGTCGAGACTCGCAAAACGCTGCTTCTGCGCGGATGCCGGCGCCGTGGCGGCGGCCAGCGCGACCAGAATCGTTGTCAGGCTGAGAGTGCGAATCATTTCGGCTCCGGTTCTTGAAGTTATACGGTTCAGGAATCCGCGGCTTTTCATTTGAAACTCAGGCAACTTTGTGACGCGAGCCCCGGTTGTGAACCATGGTTCCATCACAAAATAACCCCGGCCATTGCAGGGTGCCGGTATGGCTGCTCTTTTGGCTTATTTCGCCGCCGGAGTCAGGCCGGAATGTGCAAATGACAGAAATCCGGCCGGCGGAAAACCGCCGACCGGATGATTTCAGGACCGATAAACGAATCGCAGTGCCGGTACGGCGCCGCGATGCTATTCACCACTCGGCAAACGGGTAGCGCTTGTGCGCCGCACTGGCCTGCTGCTGTGCGTCGGCAAAAACTTCGATCAATGTTCTGCAGAAGAAAATCACCCGCGCAAAGCTGGCAAATGGCAGTTCGATCGGTGCGCGGATCGGTAACGTCGTCATCTCCTGGTATCTCCTTCAGTGTGCATTTAGAAACGTGGCGGCGTGGACAGAAAGCGGCGCTCGATTTCGCGCTCCGCCTCATCCGTGAATTTGCCGTTATCCAGGTAGCGCGCGATTTCACGATCAGCGTGACGCCGACGCGACTCCAGCATCACATTCAGAAACCAGCGCCAAAAACCGGGACGCGAACGCTCGCGCTTTTCGACGATAAAGTCGTGCGTGGGGCTGGCGGTCCGGGCATAAGCCATGGGTCATCTCCCTTTTTGGGCTCGACGACTCCAGAGGCGTTTCCCGTTTCTTATTGTTGTTGGACGCAACATAGTCCTCGCGTCCTGAATTCAGTAGGGGCCCTGAAACATGGGTTCTATGCGCGAGACTCATGCGCCGTGTCGCAAATCCGTGCATTCGATTCCGGAAACGGCCGTATTGGCTGGCGTGAGTGCCGGCCAGCAAAGCCGAGGCCGACAATCTTTCGTTAACGATAAAGGGCGCGCCACCGGCGCGCCCTTTCACCTTTACGAATACGAGATGAGAGCTAACTAGTCGTCATACTCCATCGAGATGTCCTTGCCGGTGTAATCAGGCATCATCGCGGCCGATATCAGGCTTATGACTGCGCAGACGGCGATGTAACCCGCAATGGCGTAGCCGGAGTGATAGGCTGCGAACAGCGCAGTCGCGATCAGGGGTGCGGGTCCGCCCGCGATGATGGACGCCAGCTGATAGCCGAGTGATGCTCCGCTGTAGCGCAGGCGCGGTGTAAATGCTTCGGCGATCAAGGCCGCCTGCGGGCCGTATTGCATATCGTGCGGAATGAGCGACAGCACGATGGCGATAAAAACGAGCGCGGGAACGGCCGTATCGACCAGCCCGAAATAGATGAAGCCGAACACGCCAACCGTCGCCGCCCCGATCAGATACATCTTCCGCCGCCCGATGCGATCGGAGATGTGGCCCGAAAGCGGGATCGTGATGAACGACACGCATGACGCCACAAGCACGGACGTGAGAATGAAGTCGCGCGACATATGCAGCGTGCCCACGGCATAAGCGAAGATGAAGGCCGTGAAGATGTAGAATGGCGCCTGCTCCGCCATCCGCAGCAGCGCCGAAAGAATAATTTGCCGCGGCTGCTTCTTGATGACCTCGATGATGGGGGCGCGTTCGATCTTGTTGGTTTCGAGAAGCTTCTGGAACACCGGCGTTTCCAGGATGCCGAGGCGGATCCACAGTCCGATGCCGACCAGGATGATCGACAGGATGAAGGGCAACCGCCAGCCCCAGGTGGCGAACTGGTCGCCCGACATGGCGCTGAATGCCAGGATTGCGAGATTGGACAGGAACAGGCCGCATGGCACGCCGAATTGCGGCCACGACGCAACCAGCCCGCGCTGGCCGTGTGTGCGCGACCATTCCATGGCAAGCAGCACCGATCCACCCCACTCGCCGCCGACGCCGATGCCTTGAATCATTCGCAGAACCGTCAGAATGACGGCGCCCCAGATCCCGATCGACGCGTAAGTCGGCACGAATGCGATGAGGAATGTAGCTATGCCCATGCACAACAGCGTGGCGATGAGCGTCCCCTTGCGGCCGATACGATCGCCGTAGTGACCAAAGATGGCCGCGCCAATCGGGCGTCCGATGAAGCCGATGAAATATGTGCCGAATGCAGCGAGCGTTGCCGTCAGCGGATCTTCGTTGGGAAAGTAGAGCTTGCCGAATATGAGCCCGGCGGCTGTACCGTAGATAAAGAAGTCATACCACTCGATGGTGGTGCCGATTGTCGAAGCAATGACTGCCTTGCGCAGTTGTATGCTGTGGTCGGAAGGCGACAGCCCCCCGTAAGCGGCTGCCATAGCCATGGAATCTTCCTCCCGTTTTCCTCGCCCCGCAGACCAAGTCTTGTCGCCTGTATGCGAATGCAAAAGATAGAGTATGCGAGGAGCCGATCGGTTCCATCAAAAAAGTGTGACGCTATATGAAGATTTTATGCGGCGATGAACGGGGCGGACAGTCAGCCGCTCGCGCGTGCTTTTGCTGCGTTCTCGATCAGCGTCTTGCCCAGTGACCAGATGGCGCCCGGGACGCGATGCGCGTCGGCAATGACATCATCGAACGCGCGCTCGATCCAGCCGCAATCCTCGTCGGTAATAACGAGCGGCGGTAACAGCTTGATCGTGTGATTGCCGTGCCCGGCGACCTGCGTGAGGATTTTGTGGTCCTTGAGCAGCGGTATGACGATCAACTGGCAAAACAAGCCGCTGTTTGCCGTTTCCAGCAGGTTCCACGAAGCCTTTAGCTTGAGCGAACGCGGCGCCCCGAATTCGATACCGATCATCAGGCCCTTTCCCCGTGCCTCCTTGACCAGCTCGTGACGCCCGCTCATTCCCTTGAACGCTGCCAGCACGCGGGCCCCCAGACGGTCCGCATTCTGCATGAGACGTTCGGATTCGATGATGTCCAGCGTCGCCAGCCCCGCCGCCATCGCCAGATCATTCTTTGCAAAGGTCGAGCCGTGGACCACGGCACGGTCCATGCGATCAAAGACCTTGTCGAATATCCATTTGCGGGTCAGTAACGCGCCGACCGGAACATGACCGCCTGACAGCGATTTCGACAGCAGCACCATGTCGGGCTCAATTCCCCAATGCTCGCAGGCAAGGAAACGCCCCGTGCGGCCGAGCCCGGTCTGGATTTCATCGGCGATGAACAGCGTCCCGTATTTGCGGCAGAGCGCGAGCGCGCCGGACAGGTAATCATCGGTGGGCATCGTCACGCCCTTGCCCTGGATCGGCTCGACAATGAAGGCCGCGACGCTGCGCGAGGACAGGGCCTGCTCGAGCGCCACGAGATCGTTGAACGGCACTTCGACGCAGGCCGGCAACAGCGGGCCGAATCCTTTGCGAAAAATCTGGTCGCCATTGAGCGACAGGGAACCGTAGGTCAGGCCGTGAAACGCGTGGCTGCAATACGCGATCTCATCCCTCCCGGTCGCAGCCCGGGCAAATTTGATGGCGCTCTCAACCGACTCGGTTCCGGAATTCGCGAAGAATGCCTTTTCGAGATGCGGCACGTAGCGCAGCAGGCGTTCTGCCAGAATTCCGGCCAAGGCGGAGACATCCATCTGGATGAGATTAGGGAAATCGCTGTCGAGAACACTTTTCAAGGCATCGCGCACGCCGGGGTGGTTGCGTCCAAGCGCAAACACGCCCCACCCGCTCAGCAGGTCGAGATATTTATGGCCGTCGCGATCGTAGAGATACTGACCCTTGCCGCGCCGATAGGCCTGATCAAAACCGATCGTCTTGAGCACGCGGACCATCTGCTCGTTGAGATAGCGAGCGTGGAGCGCATAGCGCTCGGCCTCGCGCTGGTCGAACAGGCTTTCGATGTCGAGGCTCATTCAGGCTCCAAAAAGCCCGTTAACGGCGGGCCCAGCTAGGCAAGAGACAATGGTATCGTCGTAAATCCCGGCTGTCATGCCGCCATCCCGGCTAACAGTCGGTTCCATCTCATAGATTCCTGCCGGTCGAAGTGCAAACCTCAAGCAAGAGCATTGACGCTGGGGGCGCGGTAAGGAACATTAGCCTCGGGCAAAGGGGACTGGAATGTCGGGGCAAAGTGGCGTCGTTGCGGTGACTTGTCTCGCACTCGAAGCTTCGATCGCTCGCGGCCCCGGGGTGTCCGTTCTTTGCAATCCTTCGATAGGACTGCGAACGGCGCTGGCTGCGGCGATCAAGCGCGGGGCGACAGGTATTATCAGTTTTGGAATTGCCGGCGGCCTCGCGCCCGAACTTGAGGCCGGCGATTGGGTTGTTGCATCCGCTGTCCGCAAGGGCGCGAACCGGATCGCGACCGATCGCGCATGGGCATTCAATCTGCTCGACTCGCTGCCCGGCGCAGTTCATGCCGAAGTCGCCGGCGTTGACAGTGTCATTGCCGATCCGGCCGAAAAGGCTGCCCTCTTTCGCGACAGCGGCGCGGTTGCCGTCGACATGGAATCACACATCGCGGCGCAGGTCGCGGCTGAACATCGCGTCCCGTTTGCCGCTTGCCGCGTGATCATCGACGCCGCGCATCGGACGTTGCCGCCGGCCGCCACGCTCGGGCTGCGCGCCGATGGAAAGCCCGACGTCCCCGCGATTGTCCGCTCCGTCTGCCGTAATCCGCAACAACTGCCCGATCTCGTCCGCACGGCATTCGACGCGCGCATAGCCGAACGGGCCTTGCGGCAAGGACGCAGACAACTCGGCGTCGGCCTGGGCTTTCCCGACCGTAAGGGCTTTGCGTTCGAACTCGCCTACGCATGACGGCGAGTTGCGCCTCCAGCGTCGGGTGCATCGATGGATCAGCGGACTGATCGCACGCGCGCGACGCTACGCCCCGATCTCGACGGCACCATTAAAATCACCACGCGCGCCGAACTGGCGAATTCCGCATGCTGGCATTCGGCCTTTGCACAGGAGCGCAAGGACCATCGCTATTACGAATTGCTCGAGGATACGCTGGGCGGTGGTTTCAGCTACGGCTATCTGAGCATTGAGCGGAACGGCGCAGCCATCGCGATCCAGCCCTATTTCGTTCTCGACCAGGACCTCCTCGCCGGGCTCGGCGTGCGAAGCAGGAAACTTGTCGCTGCCATTCGCCGGGCGTGGCCCCGTTTCATGTTCGCCCGCACGTTCATGGTCGGGTGCGTTGCCGGCGAAGGCCATCTCGACGGCGACACCGAGACGCAGTCCACGACGGCGCGGCTCATGGCGCGCGACCTTCAACGGATCGCGCGCGGTCTCGGCTGCGTGCTGATCGTGCTCAAGGAATTCCCGGCAAAGTATCGGGACCGGCTGCAATGTCTGCGCAACGCGGGCTTTGCCCGCGTGCCCAGCATGCCGATGACGACGCTTGGCATCGCCTACAAGGATTTCGACGATTATCTCACCCGGAATCTCAGCCCCGGGACGCGCGCCAAGACGCGGCGCAAGCTTCGCCAGGCCGAACGGGCACACCCGACGATCATAATGAGCGTCGAGAGCGACATCGCTCCTTCCATCGATGAGGTCTATCCGCTCTACGAGAAAGTCTACGAGCGCTCGCCGCTCCAGTTCGAGAAGCTGACCAGGGAATTCCTGTGCGAAATCGGGCGCCGGATGCCTGACAAGGTCCGCTATTTCGTCTGGCGCCAGGATCGCCGCATCATCGCGTTCGGACTATGCACAGTACAGGGCGAGAATATTTCGCATGACTATGTGGGGTTCGATTACGCGGTCGCGTTCGAGCTCAATCTGTATTACCGGGTGTTCTACGACATCATCAATTGGGCGATTGCCAACGGCTACAGGCGCTTCTACAGCGGCAGCCTCAACTACGACCCAAAGTGGCATCTGCGCCAGTCGCTCTATCCAATCGACCTCTATGTGCGGCACACATCCGGCGCCATCAATGCCGTGTTCAGGCGGATCCTGCCGCTGATGGAGCCGACCCGATCGGATCCGATCCTGCCAAACTTCCACAATTACAGCGAACTCTGGGACTAGGCTGCGGCTGCAAAAGAAACGGGCGCGCGAAGCGCAACCCCCGCGCGCCCGTTGTCGCGAATGACTTCGCCGAACTACTGCTGCTTCTTCTCGACTTGGCCACCGCCGCCGGCGCTCGCGCCGCCGCGAACATTGGCGCCACCTTTCACGTGGCCGGTTGCGCCGCCCTGAAGCTTGGCGCCGCCGTGCGTCTCGACATCCGCGCCAGGCCCGCGACCGGTCGTGCTGCGTTGCATGCGCGTGCCGCCCTCAACGCCTTGACCGGTGGTCGACCGCGTGTGCCCGCGCGTCTCGGCGTTTTCACGAATGCGGGTTTGGGGTTCAACTCCCACGCGCGAACGTTCATGTTCCTTCCCGCCTACGCGCGACCTGCGCTCATGCTCCTCGCCGAATCCGAACCGTTCATGGCGTTGAATTCGTCCGTGGTAGCGGCGTTCATATGGTCCGTAAGTCCAGTCGTTCCAGCCATAGACGCCGCCCCAGCCGAGCCCGCGCCGGAATGCGAAGCCGCAGCGATACCAGCCAGGGCCGTGCCAGCCGTCAAAGTAAAAACAATATCGATGGCCTTCGTGCACATAGACGCGCACGGCCACCTGATCGATGAGACCATTTCCCGCTCCGGCCAGATTATTGACGGGAAAGCTCCCCGCATTCGCCTGGGTTGCAGCCAGCAGAGCGCCAGCGGCAACTGCAAGGGCAATCGTCCTCATAGGGCATATCCTCCTGTTGCCCACCCGACGCACAGCAACGTGTTCGGATTGGCTTGGTTCCCGCAAAATGCGGGACAAATGCCCTCAGCCGCGGGCGCGCATGCGCGCACCGTCCGGGCGAAAATCCCATGCAAGACCGCGCCCGCGCAGGCGCAGACCGAGCTTAAAGTGCTGGCACAGGCCCGCGCCCCGGCTTATGGCAACGCGTCACAATCCGCGGATCGGATCGACCGCAGTAAATTCGCGTAAAATCGGACCGTCAGCGATGCGCGTTTTTGCCGGTGTCGCGAAGTGGATCGTAAGTCGTTCCGCCGCGGTCATTCCGGTCGGACTGTTCCGCAAGCCGCACATAGGTTTCGGACAGGTTTTCCCACTCTGCCTTGAGGATCGGGCTTTTTTCGCTGGCGGCCCGCTCGCGCACATGTTCGGCCAATTGCCTGTATTGCTCAGCGCGGGTCATTGGCGACCTCTACCGGGATACGCATATAGCCAACATAGCGGCCGCATAGGCGTTCCTGAAAAACCTTCTTGAAACCACCGAAAATGTTTTGCGCCGCAAAAACACATCCGGTTTTTCCAGGTTGATCACAACGTGGAGAACGGTGCCCGTCGATTGCTCGATAATATCCATGGGTTTCCGGCCGGGGATAAATTTATCCGCCTCCGTTGATACGCCGCTTGCGCCAAACCCTGTGTGAAGCAGGTCACCATCCCGCGGGCCGTTGTGCGCGCGCCGATCCCTGCTAACTTTTCGCGGGGCGCCCGGGGGGAATTCGTGAATTATATCACGGTCATCGGCTTTATCGCCGCGGGATTGGTCATCGCAGCATTCCGACAATCATGCTGCACAGCATTCTCTGCCCGCTCAACATCTACCGTCTATATGAGATGCTGCTGATCAGGCAGGTTGAGACGGCGAGCAAGGGCGACATGTCGCTCGACTGGCTCAAACCCTTCATGAGCAGGCGCGACGTCAAGGCCGGCGAAATGCTTTTCCAAGGGCGATGCGGCCAACCAGCTCTATTTCGTGGTGACCGGCCGGCTGCTGCTCCCGGAAATCAACATCGAACTTGCGCCGGGCGCCGTTGTCGGCGAACTCGGCGTGCTTGCGCCCAACCGCACGCGCACGCAGACGCTCGAATGCATCGAGGGGGGCAGCGTGCTCGAAATCTCCTACGAGAGGATCGAGCAGATCTACTACCAGAACCCGAAATTCGGCTTCTTCTTCCTGCGGTTGTCGACCGCGCGGCTGTTTGAAAACATTGCGCGGATGGGAGGCACGCTCGCCGAGCGCGACCGGGAGATCCTGTCGCTGCGGCAGGCAGCGACAGTCTCGCCCGCCTTACCCGCCTAGCCTTTGGCGATGTTGAGCTTCACCGGCGCAAGCCCGCTGAAACCCAGGGCATGCGCCGCGGCCGGCGTCAGATCGATGATGCGGCCGCGCACGAAGGGTCCCCGGTCATTGATCCGCACCGTCACGCTGCGGCCGTTGCGCTGGTTGGTGACGCGGACCTGTGTCCCGAATGGCAGGGTTCGATGCGCGGCCGTGAAACCGGTCGGCCGCGCCCTTTCACCGTTTGCTGTCTTTTCCCCTGAATACCCATAGATCGAAGCCAGTCCCGACTGGGCCATTGCTGGAACGCAGACAAAGAACATTGCCGCGCCGCAAAGAGCGGCGCTTGTGCGCACGAACATCAAGAAACTCCCCGATTGGTCCCAAGAAGTTCGCGCTGGTAAGGGGGTGATTCAGCGAATTCGCGGCGGTAGTGGGGTCATTTCATGAGTGGTTGGGTCATTTCATGGGCGGGTAAACGGCTCCATCGCGCGGGTTCCAATCGTTTCCCTGGGCGCTGAACTTATGGCGGGGCGACCCGTTATCGACGCGCAAGGAATGCGCCATGAAACATACCCGGACACTGATTGTTTTCGCCGCTCTGGCAGGCCTGGCGACGGCCGCGCACGCACAATCGGAACTCCAGCCGCGGTCTTCCGGTACCACTCAATCGATGCCGGCACAGGCATTGCCCGTGCCGGCGCTTCCGTCACCGGTCGCCGAGCAGCCGAAATCGCAACTGCAGGTCCTCATCGAGGACAGCATTGCGAAATATGTCGACCGCAAGCCCGAGCGCGAAGCGGTGGCGGCCTTCTATCAGGCACGCAACTACAAGCCGATCTGGACGTCCGATGCCGACGCGCGCGCACGCGCCGCGGCGGCCATCGCCTATCTGCAGAATGTTGCCGGCGAAGGACTCGACCCGCGCGAATATCCCACGCCCGCCATCAAGGATTCGATGGACGAAGCGCAGGCCGCCGCCGGCGAATTGCAGCTCACCGGCTCGGTGCTCAGATATGCCCGCCACGCAAGCAACGGGCGGGTCAGCTACACGCGCGTGAGCAATTCAATTCTCTACCCCGAACACGCCATCGATCCGGCCAAGGTGCTCGAGCAGGTATCCTCGACCCGGAAGGTCGGCGACGTGCTCGCGAGCTATGAGCCGCAGCAGCCCGAATTCAAGAAGCTCAAGGTCGCGCTGGCCCGGGAGCGTTCAGGCGATGCAACGCTCGACCCCGCGCAAAACGATCGCTCAGGCCGGGGGCGGTTCAGACACGAAAGCGACCGTGCGCGCGCCGAGGCGGTCAACACCATCATCGCCAATATGGAGCGCTGGCGCTGGCTGCCGCGCGATCTCGGACGCGACCATGTCGTCGTAAATATCCCCGACTTCACGCTCGCCGTCTTCAAGGACGGCAGGCCGGTCTGGAGCACGAAAATCGTGGACGGCAAGCCCGGCCGAACGGCGACGCCGCTGCTCAGCGAGACGATGAAATACCTCACCATCAATCCGACCTGGAACGTACCGCCCTCGATCATCCGCAACGAATATCTGCCGGCCCTGGAAAACGACCCCGACGCGCTCGAGCGCATCGGCCTCAAGGTCGGCTACAATTCCGACGGGTCATTGCGGGTCTATCAGCCGCCCGGCGCGCGCAATGCGCTCGGCCGGATCCGCTTCAACTTCCCGAACCAGTTCCTGGTCTACCAGCACGATACGCCGGACAAGCAGCTGTTCGCCCGCGACAATCGTGCGCTGAGCCACGGCTGCATGCGGGTGCAGAACCCCGAAAAATATGCCGAGGTCCTGCTGTCGCTGTCGCAGCCGGAGGACAACTACAGTATCGACCGCATCCGCAGCATGTATGGCAGCGAAGAGCGCACTATCAACCTGAAGAATCCAATCCCCGTCCAGATCACCTATCAGACCGCCTTTGTCGACGACAAAGGCAATCTGCAATTCAGGCACGACATCTACGGGCTGGATGCGGCCGTGCTCAAACTCATGCGCGGCAATGAACGCTCGATCGCCGATATCCCCGTCGCGCGTCACCGCGACAGCAGCAGCAAGCCGGTGATGGCGCGGATTCCGGCCAATCGCGACTACCAGCAGCCATACCAGCAGAATGATTTCTTCTGGAACGATCGCGGCTGGCAAAATCGCTCGTATGAAGAGCGCTCCTATGGCGAGCATCAATACTATCGCCGTTCCGAGGGCCCGTTCGGCCGCGCCTTCAGCCTGTGGTGATTGAAGTCC
>DATEKG010000084.1:0-4634 GCA_035277565.1 Pseudolabrys sp. | reverse complement strand
GATCCGATCGGGCGATGTGGATCCTGCAGGCCCGCTCGCGCGCGCCGCACGGCGGTCGAAACCGCATGCACGGCATCCTGCTGGCCAATGACCCGCTTGGCGAGTTCATCTTCCATGCGCAGGAGCTTTTCCTTTTCGCCTTCCAGCATCCTGTCGACGGGAACACCGGTCCAGCGCGAAACGACCTGCGCGACATGGTCGGCAGTGACCGTCTCCTCCACCATGGCGCCCTTGGCTTCGGCCGCTTCAATCGCTTTCAGCTTTTTTTCCAGCTCGGGAATACGGCCATAGGCCAGTTCACCGGCGCGCTGGAATTCGCCGCGCCGCTGCGCATTTGCGAGCTCGCCACGAAGCTGATCAAGCTCCGTCTTGAGTTTTTGCGCGTCCGAAAGCTTTTCTTTTTCCGCCTTCCAGCGGCTCGTCAAATCGGCAGACTTCTTTTCCAGCGCCTTCAGTTCGGTTTCAAGCCGCTTGAGACGGTCCTTCGAGCCCGGATCGGATTCCTTCTTCAACGCTTCCTGCTCGATCTTCAGCCGCACGACTTCACGGTCGATGGAATCGAGCTCTTCCGGCTTGGAATCGACCTGCATTTTCAGCCGTGCAGCGGCTTCGTCGACAAGATCGATCGCCTTGTCGGGCAGGAACCGGTCGGTAATGTAGCGATGCGACAGGGTCGCCGCAGCAACGATCGCCGAGTCGGCGATCCGCACGCCGTGATGCTGTTCGTACTTGTCCTTCAGGCCGCGCAGAATCGAGATCGTGTCCTCCACGCTCGGCTCCGACACATAGACAGGCTGAAACCGCCGGGCGAGCGCGGCGTCTTTCTCCACATGCTTCTTGTACTCGTCGAGCGTGGTTGCGCCGATGCAATGCAGCTCGCCGCGCGCCAAAGCCGGTTTGAGAAGGTTCGACGCGTCCATCGCGCCGTCCGCCTTGCCGGCGCCGACCAGGGTGTGCATTTCGTCGATGAATAAAATAATGCCGCCGTCGGAGGATGTGACTTCCTGCAGGACGGCCTTCAGCCGCTCCTCGAATTCGCCGCGATATTTCGCGCCGGCAATCATGGCGCCGAGGTCGAGTGCGAGCAGTCTCTTGTCCTGAAGGCTCTCCGGCACATCGCCATTGACGATGCGGAGCGCAAGACCTTCAACGATCGCGGTCTTTCCGACGCCCGGCTCGCCGATCAGCACCGGATTGTTCTTGGTGCGGCGGGAGAGGACCTGCACGGTGCGGCGGATCTCCTCGTCCCGGCCGATGACCGGGTCGAGCTTGCCTTCACGGGCGGCCTGGGTGAGATCGCGCGCGTATTTCTTCAGCGCGTCATAGGCATTCTCCGCCGAAGCGGAATCGGCCGTGCGGCCTTTGCGCAGCGCATTGATGGCCGCGTTGAGATTCTGCGGTGTTACACCCGTCTTCGCCAGGATTTTTCCGGCTTCACTGTCCTTTTCGAGCGCAAGGGCAAGCAGCAAGCGCTCGACCGTAACAAAGCTGTCGCCCGCCTTCTCGCCGGCCTTTTCCGCAGCGTCGAAGACGCGTGCCAGTGCCGGATCGAGATAGACCTGCCCGGCGCCGCCGCCGCTGACCTTTGGCCGCTTGGCCAGCGAGGCCTCCACGGCGCGCAAAGCCTGGCGGGACTGGCCGCCGGAGCGGTCGATCAATCCGGCCGCCAGGCCTTCCGGGTCGTCGAGCAAAACCTTGAGGAGATGTTCCGGCGCGAATTGCTGATGGCCCTCGCGCAAGGCCAGCGATTGGGCGGACTGAACAAATCCGCGCGCCCGGTCGGTATATTTCTCGAAATTCATGCCTTACTCCCTCGGCCCTGAAAAGGCGCCGTCCTGCCGGGCCCCGTAAAGGCGGCCCGGTTCGTTCATTATGTGGGTGACTTTATTGCAGTTTGAAGAGCCCCTGTGATTGATATAGGTCAGCGTTAATTCTTTGCAGAACGCGCGAAAACGCCTGGAAACCAATGACAACTCAGGTTGCGGCGATCCACGCCATATACCGCTACCCGGTCAAGGGGCTCTCTCCGCAGCGTCTCGAGCGAACCGGGCTTGCGGCCGGCCAGACGATCCCGGCGGATCGCCTCTATGCCATCGAAAATGGTCCTTGCGGCTTCGACCCGTCCGCGCCGTCCTACTTTCCCAAGCAGCGCTTCCTGATGCTGATGCGCAATGAGCGGCTGGCCGCCCTGCGGACGGATTTCGACGAGGCCAGCCATACGCTGTCGATCCAGTGCGACGGCCAGGAGGCGGTGCGGGCCGACCTGCGCCAGGCGCCGGGACGACAGGCTGTTGCGGATTTCTTCCAGCGATACATGCCGGATGAATTAAGAGGCCCGCCCAGGGTTCTCTTTGGCGGCGGTCACAGTTTTTCGGATGTCGCGCGGAAGGTTGTTTCGATCATCAATCTCGCCTCGGTGGCCGCAATCGAGGACGTTTCCGGGGCGCCGGTCGATCCGCTGCGGTTTCGCGGCAATCTTTTTGTCAGCGGCTGGCCGGCGTGGCGCGAATTCGAGCTGATGGGCCGGACCCTGCGGATCGGCAGCTCCGCGCAGGTGAAGGTGATCAGGCGCATCCAGCGGTGCGCCGCGACCGAGGTCGATCCCGACACCGGAATTCGCGATCTCCCCGTCCCGCGCACGCTCATGACGTTCTTCGGGCACACCGATTGCGGTGTCTATGCCGAGGTGACCGCCGCCGGCGACGTCGCCACCGGAGATCTCGTCCGCGTCGAGGAGCCGTAAAAAACGTGCCCCGGTCGAGCGATCGGGGCGCGTCCGCTTCAGGTGAAACGGCGATCAGCCGCCCGGAAGCACATACGCGCTGATGCGGCCCGCCGGATAAACCGACTCGGCGACCGTGTGATTGTGGTTCCCGGAGACGATGATCGGGTTGCCGTTCGCATCGACACCACTGACGACACCGACATGTCCGCCGCCACGCCGCCCCATCACCGCAATCGCGCCAACCTGCGGGTTGGTCACCCGCGTTCCGTAGTGAGCATAGGCCTTCGCGAGGTTCCCGCCGCCGGGATGACCAGTCCGCTTGAGAACCAAATCCATGAATGCCCCGCACCAAAGGCTGGAGCGGCCAGTCGGATTGGTGCCGATATATTTTCGCGCTTCAACCACAAGCGCGTTGCTCGTGGTACCTCCGTATGCGGAGTTGGCGTGCGCTTGCGCCCGCACGCGCGCGTCGGCATGCGCCCGCCGTCCCCGACGGTTTAGGAGCGCACTGTCGCCGGTGGTTCCCGAAACAGAACGAGCCGAGCTCGCCGCATGATTGGCGTTGAACGAGAAGCGCATATCGCGATCGGCGCCGGGCGATTGCGGCTGTACTGCAAACTCTGCAGTCGCCATGGCGCGGTGCCGATGATGATGGACGGGTCTTGCGAGGGCGGTCGTTGCAAGAGCCGCAATCGCCGCCGAGCACAAAAATATCGTCGCCCGTCTTGAGGTAAGTGTCATTAGAGTAGTCCCCTAGCTATTCAAGCAATGCACCCAATGCCGATAGAATCGGCATCGAGGTGCGGTGTTCAAACGCCGTCCGCATATGTCAATTTCGTGATCATAGGAAGGTCATTTCATGGGCTGCATACCGGCTATTCCATTGGAATACCGGCATGAAAGACTCTATACACGCTGTTAAAGCATTGAATACTTGGAATCGTATATTAATACTGATTTTGTCAGCAATTATAGTACAAGCGAAAGTTATCGCGCCTGTGCCCGACAGTTAAAGGTCCAGAAGTCGCGGAAAATGGATGCTTCTTGATGAAAGGCAGATCGGCGCTCAGCCTTTCCGGCTGAGCAAGAATACCGCCTGTTCACCGAACAGATTCCAGAACCACCATGGCGCATTCAGCCGTAGTGGCGAGCCCCAGGCGTTGAGGGCGACCGCTTTTTCCATTTGTACGCCGATCTCGGTGCAAAGCTCCCGGAAATCCTTGATCGTACAGTGGTGGATGTTGGGCGTGTCGTACCAACTGAACGGCAGGATATCCGTACGCGGCATGTGACCGGCAAAGAGAAGCTGGAGGCGGACCTGCCAATGGCCGAAATTGGGAAACGAAACGACCGCGTGCCGTCCTATGCGCAGCATGTGTTCAAGGACAATCCGCGGGTGTCGCGTGGCCTGCAATGTTTGTGAGAGAATTACATAGTCGAAGGCGTCGTCGGGGTAGTCGGCGAGATCTGTGTCGGCATCGCCCTGGATTACCGCCAGACCTTTCGCAACGCATTCGTTCACGCCCTCGCGCGAGAGCTCGATGCCACGGCCGTCCACGCCCCGGCTCTCGCTCAGGAGCCGCAACAGTCCTCCGTCGCCGCAGCCGACGTCAAGGACCTTCGCTCCCTGCTCGACCATTTCGGCAACCAGCACAAGGTCGACGCGCGCACCGCTGGGTAGGCGTGCAACTCCGGCGTCCTTCGGCTCGGCAGCGCGTGAGAACCTGCGCATTGTCAGCTCTTGGCTCCCAGACCACGCGCCGCGCTCGCACCGTCGAGGAAGCCCCGCACGATGGCGAACAATTCCGGCTCGTCGAGCAGGAAGGCATCGTGCCCCTTGTCCGTCACGATTTCCGCGAACGAAACACGTGCGCTCGCTGCATTGAGCGCATGCACGATTTCGCGGGAT
>DATEKG010000083.1:0-15610 GCA_035277565.1 Pseudolabrys sp. | reverse complement strand
CGCCAAGGCCTTTGCCGCGCATGGCTGCGCCAATTGCCATGGCGCGCCGGGCGTCAACTGGGCGAAATTCTCCGAAGGACTCCACCCTGATCCGCCGGACCTCAAGGAAGTCGTCGATCATCGCACGCCGGCGCAGCTGTTTTGGGTGGTCAAGAACGGCATCAACATGACCGGGATGCCGAGCTTTGCACTGGCCGGGGTCAAGGACGACGAGATCTGGTCGATCGTGGCGTTCCTGAAGAAGCTGCCGACCATCTCCGAAGCCAACTACAAGGCATGGACGGCGCCACCCGCACCGCCTCCTGCCCCCGCAGCAACGACCGCGCCGCCTCCCGCTCCCGCGGCGACACCCGCACCACCGCCGTCCGCGCAACCTGCCGCGCCCAACCCGCCGGCGGAAAACAAGTAGGCGAGTTCAAAAGGCGCTACAATTCGCTTTATGCGTTTTCTGCGTCTTTACGCGCGCGTCCTCGAACAGCTCGGCCCGGATAGCCGGCTGGGATGGCTGCTGGCTTTCGCCAATGTCGCGCTGGCCGTGGCGCAATTTGCGGAGCCCGTGCTGTTCGGCCGGGTGATCAATGTCCTGGCCGTTGCGCAGTCCAATCCCGCATCGGGCAGCTGGGAACAACTCTGGCTGCTGCTGCTCGCCTGGGTGTGCTTCGGCCTGTTCACGATCGTGTGCGGCACGCTCGTTGCGCTTTTCGCCGACCGCGTAGCGCACCGCCGCCGCCTGGCCGTGCTCACCAGCTATTTCGAACACGTCATGCAGCTGCCGCTCGCCTTCCACGGCGAAACACATTCCGGCCGCCTCATGAAAATCATGCTGCAGGGGACCGACGCGCTGTGGTGGTTCTGGCTCGGATTTTTCCGCGAGCATTTCGCCGCCTTCGTTTCACTCGTCATTCTCGTGCCCCTGTCGCTGGTGCTCAACTGGCGGCTCGGGCTTCTTCTCATCGTACTTTGCGTCGTGTTCGGAACCCTGACCGCCCTGGTCATCCGCAAGACCGAAACCCTGCAAAACACCGTGCAGGCCCATCACTCGGATCTCGCGGAGCGTGCTTCCGATGCGCTGGGAAATATCGCGCTTGTGCAGAGCTTTGCCCGCGTCGAAACGGAGGTCCTGGCGCTGAAATCGGTCAGCGATCGCCTGCTGGCAGCGCAGTTTCCCGTTCTGTCGTGGTGGGCGGTGGTTGCCGTGCTGACGCGTGCATCCACGACGCTCGCAGTGCTGTCGATCATCCTGCTTGGCACCTGGCTGTTCCAGCAGGGACAGACAACCGTCGGTCAGATCGTGACATTCATGGCGCTCGCCGGAATGATCATTGCGCGCCTCGACCAGGCGGTTGGCTTCGCCAACCGTACGGCAATGGACGCCGCGCGCTTGCGCGAGTTCTTCGGTGTGCTCGACACGGTGCCGGCCCTGCATGAAAAGGCCGACGCCGCCGATCCCGGACGATTCGCCGGCCGCGTTGAATTTGACAATGTCTCCTTCTCCTATGACGGGCCGCGGCCTGCTGTCTCAAACCTGACGTTCCGTGCATTGCCCGGCGAGACAATCGCCCTGGTCGGCGCAACCGGCGCCGGCAAGTCGACGGCGCTCATGCTGTTGCACCGGGCCTTTGACCCGCAGTCGGGACGGATCAGGATCGATGGAACCGATATCCGCGACATCAAGCTGGCCGCACTCCGGCACAATATCGGCGTCGTTTTTCAGGAGGCCCTGCTGTTCAACCGGTCGATCGCGGAAAACCTGCGGGTGGGAAAACCGGATGCAAGTCACGAAGAGATGCGCGATGCCGCGGCGCGCGCGCAGGCGCTCGACTTCATCGATCGCAACCCCGACGGCTTCGACGCGATTGTTGGCGAACGCGGACGTTCGCTCTCCGGCGGCGAACGCCAGCGGCTGTCGATTGCCCGAGCTCTGCTTAAAAACCCGCCGATCCTCATCCTTGATGAAGCGACCAGTGCGCTCGATGCCGCCACCGAATCCCGGGTGCTGGCGGCGCTCGATGAAGTCATGAAAAACCGCACGACTTTTGTCATCGCGCACCGCCTGGCCACCATCCGAAGGGCGACGCGCATCCTGGTCTTTGAAGGCGGGCGAATCGTCGAGAGCGGCACCTTCGCGGAGCTCAACCGGCTCGGCGGCCGCTTTGCCGAGCTTGCCAGGGCGCAGTTCACCCCGATTGGGGTTTAGCCGCGATATTCAGCAGAACGGGAATGGCGGCAAGGCACGCGAGCACCGCCCAATAGGCGTAACGGAAATCGGATGCGACGCCGACCGCGAAAAAAGTAAGCACATAGATGGCCGCGGCGCCGCAGGCCCCGATCGCGAAGGCGCCTTCTCTCGTCTCACGCCGCCTAAAGGCCCATCCGCACGCCGCCACACAGAGCAGCAGCCACGTGCCGGCGCGGAAAAGCGGCGTCGGCTTGAGTACGTCATGGACCGCCCGGACGGCGTTAAAGGCCATACGGTCGGGAAACACCGCAGCTGACGGCTTCTCGATGTCGGCGACCCACATGGTGAGGTTCGAGCCGGTCAGGAAATTCCACATGAAGTCTGCGCGATGCTCGAAATAGGCGACGGGATGGCGCTCGATCGCGCGCATCCAGGCATCGGTGACCGCGGGCGTACCAAACAGTTTTTCCTCATTTTCAAGCTTGTGCATCACGAATTGGCAGGGCTCGAGCCGCCAGTAGATATCCCATTCGGTCGGCCGGTAGCAGCCATTGAGCAGAAGGCGCTGCTCGCTCTCGTTCCAGGAGACCGGAAACTGGTTTTCCCGAGCAAAATGGCTGATGCCGCCGAGGTCGAACACCATGATCGATTGCAGCGGATGCTGCCGGCTCGCGCCGAGCAAGCCGTAGTAAACAAGCTGCACGACGGCGAAGAAAATAATCACGGCCGGCACGAATGTCACCGCCACGCGTTTCCAGCGGAATTCCAGCGGCCAGATGATGTAGGCGGCAAGAATTGGCGCCGCGATCAATGCGTTCGGGCGCAACAGCACGCCGAAGGCGCAAAGCACGAAGCTGAGAATTTGGAACGGCAGCCTCGCCCTCCCGCTCCCCGACGCGATGTAGGCAATGACCGCCGCGAACAGCCACGTGACGGAAAACAGCACGTCACGCCAGATGATGCCAACGAAGACGAAGGCCGGCGGCGCCAGGGCCAGGATGGGCGGCAGCACTGCGAGCCAGACGGACCGGCCGGCAACCGCGATCCCCAGCAGACCGAACGCAAGCCAGTAGAGTACGGCTATGAGCAGAAACATGCTGGCCGAGCCGGGGGCGATCGGATCGATCCAGGACCACAGCACCGTCATCGCCGGCGATTGCCAATCGCCCAGCGTCTGCCTGGCGATATCCTGATAGACGAACTTCGCGTCATAGGTCATGACGCCCGGATAGAAGATCATGAGCGTGAGGATGAATCCCGCGAGCGCCAGCACGGCGGCGGCTATCCGGCCGGACATCCGCTTAGAGCGCGGCATAGATATCTCCGGAATTGGCGCTGTGCGGCAATTCGTTCAGCCAGGCCGCGACCCCCGCACTGTCCAGCCAGCCGGGATGTGAAAACATCTGGCTCTCGCCGAGCGCGGCATTGAATTTCGTGAAGCCGAGTTCGGCGCAGCGGTTGATGCAGGCGGCCGCAATGTTTCGCTGGATTGTTGTGAACTCGAACGACAGAGCCTTCACCGGCTTCGAAAGCCCGGCGAGAGCCTCGGCCTCGAAACCCTCGACGTCGATCTTGATGAAGGCCGGGGTGCCATACTTGCCGATCAACTCGTCGAGCGTGGTCGTCTCGACCCGCGCCGTTCTTGTCCAGCGTTGCGCCGTCCATCCCGGCGCATCGCGTGCGGCATCAATGAATTCCGGCGAAGCGGTAGAGACTGTCGGATTGGACGGGTTGATCATGATATCCGCCGAACCCGCCTCTCGTCCGACCGCCCGCGGCTCGATCACGACATTGCGGTTGCGCCCGTAAAGGAGCTTCAGAGCAAGGACAACGGCCGGCTGCGGTTCGACCGCCACCACGCGCGCACCGAGCCGGCGAAACGATGCGACGCGATCGCCGACATGCGCCCCGATATCGAAGACAAGATCGCCCGCACTCACGAACTGCCGGTAAAGCCGGTCCATAGCCGCCGCGCGTTCGCGATTGCCGTAGTAGATGCGCAGCGACCGGGCGATGCCGGCGATGGTCTTGAAGCGGTCGGGCACCGTTTCAGACCGGACGCAGCCGCGGCAGCGGCGACGCCGTTTCCACGGCCGGCAGGGCGAGCGCCTTCAGCGCCTCCGGCGGTGCCGTTTCCTCGGGCAGGCGGCCGATGCCGGCGCGCATGCAGAACCTGCCGGCCGACGGCCAGGCACTGATCATTGCAAAAGGAATGGACAGCACGAGCCCGCCGGCCAGAAAAAGCGCGTAAGGAATTGCGGCCGGCTGGAACGCGGCCAGGGCCGTCAGCACCGCAACCCCCAGCAAGGTGTGCGGCCAAAGATTGCGGATCGCCAGCGTCAAGGGCACCCGGTGATCGTCACGCGTTTGTCCGATCCACCCGATTTCGCGTCCGAATATCAGCCCGATCAGGAAAACCATGTGGCCGAACCAGAGGACGGGCACCAGCAGGAGCGAGTACAGGGTTTCGATTGCAAAATTTGCGGCAAAGCGCGCGCCCCCTCCGAACTCCCAGCGCAGCTTCCGACGCAGCGCGACATCAACGGCGGTTGCGATCTTCGGAGAAAACCACATCAAAAGAACGGCAATGAACAGCGCCATGCCGGCGTCTGCACGCATGAACTGCGACGGCGTTCCCGCGGCGATCACCGCGATCGAAGCCAGAACCAGCAAGCCGATCCAGGCCGGCGATCCCATGAACATGAAAATCGCAAGGCCGAGCTGATAGCGGCTTACGGGAGCAAGACCGGGCAGCACCGTGAAACGCCAGTACTGCATATTGCCCTGACACCAGCGCAAATCGCGGCGGATAAATTCGAGAAGCGTCGGCGGGTTTTCCTCCCAACCGAGGTCTTCTTCAGGCACTACGCGCACTTCGTAGCCGGCAGCCCGCATGAGGGCAGCCTCGATCTGATCGTGGCTGAGAATGTGCCTGGCCGGCGCGTTCCCCTTCGTCAAAGGCGGGAGCGCACAATGTTCGATGAACGGCTTGAGCCGCAGCACCGCATTGTGACCCCAGTAAGGGCCGCAATCGCCCTGCCACCACGCGCTGCCGATCGTGTAGGAGCGCATGCCGAGGCGCATGCCGAACTGGAAAATGCGCGCAAATGCACTGGTCGACGGCAGACCGACAACCAGCCCCTGCAGGATTCCGATCGTCGGATGAGCCTGCATGATACGAACGAGACGAAGAACGGCCTCCGCCGTCATGAAACTGTCGGCATCGAGCGTGACGGCGAATTCGTGGTCCGTGCCCCAGCGGTCGCAGAAATCACGAATATTGCCGGCCTTGTAGCCGGTATTGCCGGTGCGGCGGCGATAGGTGACCGCGATCCGGCCTTGCCAGCGCGCGGCAAACGCATTGACACGCGCCTCCTCGATTTCAGCAATGTCCGCGTCGCTGGTGTCGCTGAGCACATAGAGGTGAAAGTGTTTACCGAATCCCGACGCTTCGAGCCCGGTCATCATGGGCTCGAGATTGCGCATCATGCGTTCGGGGAGTTCGTTGCGGACGCAAAGCAGGATGGCCGTCGACGAAACGACCGGTTCGCTGCCGGAAATCCTCGCCACTTGCGGCGCGACCGTTGCGATCGGATCGGGCGAGAACCGCATGATCAGAAATCCGATGACGGCATTCCAGAAGCCGGCCACCGTCCATGGCAGCGTCACCGCAAACAACACCAGCAACGCAATATCGAGCGCATCGAAGCCGCCGGGCGAAAGCGCCAGGGCGGCAAGCGCCAGCGAAGCGGCCACGGTTATGGCAAACAGAAAGGCAAACAGGCGGCGTCGCCCGCGCATGCCGATCCTGCCTGATTCAACCCCTGTTGATTGTTGCGGCAAGCGCTCTAACACGGTTAACGACCGCTACCCCGGCGGCCACGCGGACTTGATGATATAACACTGCGGCCGTTTCAATAGTCCAATCGGGGTTCGAGGATCGTGGCGACCGGAAACAGCGTCGAAACCGCCCAGGCACTTTGGTATACGGCGCCCGGACGAGCCGAAATTCGTGGCGAAAAACTGGCGCCCCCCGCGGCCGCGGAGTTGCGGGTACGCGCCCTGTACGGCGCGCTCAGCCGGGGCACAGAGTCGCTCGTCCTGTCCGGCCGCGTGCCGCAGGGCGAATTCGACCGCATGCGCGCACCATTCATGGCCGGACATTTTCCCTTTCCGGTAAAATACGGCTACGCGACCGTGGGCGAAGTCGAAGGCGGGCCGAAGGAACTGGCCGGGCGTCCGGTCTTTGCCCTGTATCCTCACCAATCTCATTTCAATATTCCGCAGAGCGCGGTTGTGCCTGTTCCTGCGAACGTCCCGCCGCAACGCGCAGTGCTGTCCGCGAACATGGAGACGGCACTCAATGCAGTATGGGATGCAGCGCCCTCGCCCGCAGATCGCATCGCCGTTGTCGGCGCCGGCGCCGTGGGGGCGATGGTTGCGTTTATCTGCGGCCGGCTGCCCGGCGCCGAGGTGACGCTCGTCGATATAAATCCCGCACGCGCCGGCCTGGCGCGCGCCCTCAATGTCGGCTTTGCAAGGCCCGATGCAGCGAAGGACGGTTGCGACGTGGTCTTCCATGCAAGCGGCAACAGCGCTGGACTTGATACGGCCATTGCGCTCGCCGGGGACGAAGCGTCCGTGGTCGAGATGAGCTGGTACGGCGATGCGCCGGTGACGGCATCCCTCGGCGGCGCTTTTCACAGCCGAAGGCTGAAACTGATCTCCAGTCAGGTCGGCAAGATCGCGCCGTCGCATCGCGCGCGGTGGACGCACGGACGCAGGCTCGCCGCCGCTCTCGCCTTGCTTGCCGATACGCGCCTCGACGCACTGCTGGCCCCGGCGGTTCCGTTTCACGAACTGCCGCAGCGGCTGCCCGGTCTGCTCGACGCAGGCAATGGCGGGGTCGCACAGTTGATCTCTTATCGCTAGGAGGCACGATTGTTCTGCGTTGAAGTCCGGGATCACATCATGATCGCACATTCGTTTCGCGGCGCCATGTTTGGGCCGGCACAGGCGCTGCACGGAGCGACTTTTGTCGTCGATGCGGCGTTTTTCGCGGAGAACCTCGACCCAAATGGAGTCGTGATCGATATCGGCCGGGCGCATGAGGTGCTGAAATCAGCGCTCGCGCCTCTCAACTATCGCAATCTTGATGACGTGCCGGACCTCAAGGGCGTCAACACCACGACCGAATTTCTCACCAGGAATCTGTTCGATCGTCTGGCGAAGGCTGCACGATCCGATGAGCTGGGCCGCCCCGGCCGAGAGATCAAGGCCATTCGTGTCACGCTGTCCGAATCGCATGTCGCACGGGCTTCCTACGAGGCCAATGTGTGGTGAAGCGGCTTGCTTTCGCAGTGCCCGGCGATCTTGCCACGCCGACCGGAGGCTATGCCTATGACCGGCGTATCATCGCCGAACTTGAAAAGCTCGGCTGGACTGTCGAGAAGATCAATCTTGGCGGCGGCTTTCCATGGCCGGACAGGCAAACATTGGCAGCTGCCGAAACGCGATTGATGATGGCGTCGACATCCTGTCCCGTCCTGGTCGACGGGCTCGCGCTGGGGGTTCTGCCGGAAGCGGCGCGGCGGATGCGTGCCGAACACTGTCTGGTGGCGCTGGTGCACCATCCGCTCGCGCTCGAGACGGGCCTCACCGCGGCACAATCCGAAATATTGCGCGCCAGCGAGCGCGCCGCGCTCGCGGCAACGAAGCACGTCATCGTCACCAGCGATGCGACCGCACGGGAGCTTGCGGCCAATTTCGGCGTGCCGGCGGACAAGATCACCGTCGCGCGCCCCGGCAATGATCCGGTGGCCGCGCCACCCGGAAGCACGGACGGCATTGTAAGAATCCTGTCGGTCGGCGCATTGGTGCCGCGCAAGGGCTTCGACATTTTGCTGGCGGCCCTCGCCACACTGACCGACCTGCCCTGGCGCTTGACGATTGCGGGTGATCGCAGCCGCGACCCAAAAACAGCTGCCCGGCTTGACGCCGATATTGCGAGGCTCAAGCTCGGCGAGCGAGTTTCACTGCCCGGAGCAGTGTCCGAGCGGCAATTGGCCGAGCTGTACTCGGGCTCCGACCTGTTTGCGCTCGCCTCCCGTTTCGAAGGCTATGGCATGGCCTTCAGCGAAGCCATTGCCTACGGATTGCCGGTCGTAGCAACACGCGGCGGTGCCGTCGCGCAGACGGTGCCGCCCGCCGCAGCGCTTCTGGTTGATGCCGATGATGTGCCCGCGCTCGCCAGGGCGCTCCGCACCGTCGTGACCGATGCGGCTCTGCGGGCGCATCTCGCCGGCGCCGCGCGCAAGGCAGCAACGCTGCTGCCGCGCTGGCCGGATTCGGCAAGGACGATCTCCGCTGCGCTGGAGGCTTTGGCATGAGCGGTTTTTCCGCCGATTGGCTGGCACTGCGCGAGCCGCATGACTTGCGCGCACGCAACGGCGCGCTCGTCGCCGAGGTCGCGGCTTTGCTCAAAGCCCTGCCTTCGGTGCAGATTGTGGATCTCGCCTGCGGCACGGGGGCGACGCTGCGCGCGCTCGCTCCGCATCTGCAGGCGCGGCAACACTGGCGCCTCGTCGACAACGATCTGGGGCTGCTGGCCCGGGCGAAGGCCATGCCGTTGCCGGCGCAGGTCACAACCGCCGTTACGCCGCTTGATCTCGACCGCGATCTCGAAGCAGCGCTCGACGGAGCAGTCGATCTTGTCGCGACATCGGCACTGCTCGATCTGATCTCGGAGGCATGGCTCGAGAGGCTGTCGGTGGAAATCGCAACGCGCGCGATCCCGTTTTACGCTGCGCTCTCCTATGACGGGCGTGTCGAGATCGGGCCACAGGACCCGCAGGACGCAGCGGTTATCGCAGCCGTCAACGCGCATCAGACGACCAACAAGGGATTTGGCCCCGCGCTCGGCCCGGCCGCGGCCGCATCAGCGGCCGCGCACTTCCGGCGCATCGGTTACGCCGTCACGCAGCGTCAATCGGACTGGATGATCGGGCCGCAGGATCGCGACATGCAGGATGCAGTCTTCGCAGGCTGGGCAGGTGCAGCGTGCGAAATCGGCGCGTCGCTCGCGGAGACGGCGTCATGGCTGACACGGCGGCGCGAACACATCAAAGCGGGCGTGTCATCCTTGCGCGTCGGTCATGTCGATCTGCTCGCCGTCCCCAGCACCGCGCGCTGAGCGGAGAGATCGCAGTCGAACAGGACCTCGTCCTCGATGCGGTGCGTGCGCACCGGCACACGCACGGCCTGGTCGGCGCGCTCGATCGGGGGCAGCGCGATACCCGGCCGGCCGGCGCCCAGGATGATCGGCGCGACCATCACATGCATGCGGTCAAGGCATCCGGCGGCAAGAAAACGCGAAACCGTATCGGCCCCGCCCTCGACCAGCACCCGGCTCATTCCGCGGGCCGCGAGTGCCGCAAGGATGGCAGCCGGCGCAATCCGGCCTTCATCGGCCGGCACGGCGACGACCTCAACCCCGCGCGGCGGCGCGGCCTGGGTGCCCTCAGCGACAACCAGCAGGCGCGGCACCCCGTCGTCGGAAAAAACCCTGGCATGGGGACCAAGCCGCCCTCTCGGATCGATGATGACACGCGCCGGCTGCCGGCCTGCCACCCGGCGGACAGTCAATTGCGGGTCATCGGCAATCGCCGTCCCTACCCCGATAACGACCGCGTCAACCAGCGCCCGGAGCCGGTGCAGATGGCTCAAACCCGCCGGACCATTGATATATCTGGAGTGACCGGACTCCGTGGCAATGCGCCCATCGAGCGACTGGCCGATCTGGCCCACCACGACCAGACCGTCGACGGTGCCATGCTGCAGTGGACCAAAAATTTCAGCCCAGGGCTGCGGCAGGGGCTGGTCACCTGAGCGGAAAATATTGCTAAACTCCAGCCACGGGTCGGAAGACCCGTGGGCGACCGCCCGGTTGCCCGGTTGTTCTGTTGAAAAATTTGTTAATGGCATGAAGCTAAAGGTGCGCCGACTGCGTTTACATAAAAGTGGGCGCGATCAGGCTGGCACAAAATTGGCCTATTTGCGACCGGAATGGTGATCGAGCCGCGGTGTTTATCACTGGCGGGCAATAAGAATGGAAAGTGTCGGAATGAATCCAGTGCGTACTGGCGTGAGTCCGGTTTTGTTCGGTAGCAAGGGACACACAAGTGTCAGCCGCGGCCTTGCGGAAATCCATGGCCGCCGCCCTGTCCTCATCAACGGTAAGAACGAGACGCTGCTCGCGCTGCCGGTCGAGGGTCTCGATGCGGAGCGGCTCAACGCATTCATCAATCTGTGCAGGCCGCACGAGGTCCGACTGGTCATCACGGCGCGCCGCGCCGTTGCGCTGGGGCTCGAGACAAGAATGCCGATGGCCGTACGCCTTTCGCCGGATGATGACGCGACATCCATCATGACGCTCGTCACCGACGCGGCCTGCAAGCGCGTGCCCGACGCCGCTCCGGCCGGACGCGCCGCCGCGGCAGCCATCCAGCTGGTAAAATTGTCCCAGGGATTGCCGGCGGTTCTCGCGGCTGAATTCTCCGAGGCTGCCGGCATTCACGGCGCCGACATTCTTGCCGTTGACGCCGACTCCGTCGACGGCTTCGCGGACGAAGCCATCAGGTCCCTGACGCTTGCCAGCGAAGCATCGGTGCCGCTGGATTCCGGTACGCCGGCGCGTTTTGTGGTGTTTCGCGATGCGATCGGCGGAACATCGACGGCGATCGTCGTCGGCAAGCCGGATTTCACCAATCCCGTGCCGGTGCGGCTGCATTCGGCCTGTCTCACCGGCGACGTGTTCGGCTCGCGCCGCTGCGATTGCGGAGACCAGCTGCAGCTCGCCATGGCGCGGATCGACGATGTCGGCGGCGGGGTTGTGCTCTACCTCGCGCAGGAAGGCCGCGGCGTCGGCCTCGCCAACAAGATGCGGACATATCAATTGCAGGACGACGGCCTCGACACGGTCGACGCCAACACGACCCTCGGCTTTGATGACGACGAACGCGACTATGGAATCGCCGCGCGCATGCTGCACATGCTCAATTGTACCCGGATCGTTCTGCTCACCAACAACCCCGCCAAGCTCGATGGTCTCGCCAAGGCGGGCATTGAAGTCGTTAGCCGGGTGCCGCTCGAAGCACCGATCAATGCCGATAACCGGCGCTACCTGACGGCGAAAGCTGCGCGCGCGGGCCACAGGCTCGACCATCTGATGGCGACGCTGGCCGACCCCTCCTAGACGGATGCCCCTAGCAACATAAGCCGGCGCTGCTATCGTGACGGCGAGCGCCGCCGGATCAGTGGCGCCGGGAATCAATGCCGGCCATGCTCCACGAAAAGCGTCTTATCGGCGAACTGACGTCGCAGGATATCGCGGCGCATCTGCGCGCGAGTTCTATCCTCTGCCTGCCGGTCGGCTCTATCGAGCAGCATGGCCCGCATTTGCCGCTCAATACGGATGTTGTCCTGGCCGAGGAATTCACGCGGCGCATCATTGCGCGATGGGGCGATGCCTACGACCTGTGGCAGCTGCCGACATTGCCTGTGAGCCTCGCGCGTGAGCATGAATGGGCCGCCGGCTCGTTCTCGCTGTCGATCCAGACGATGGTGGCGCTGGTCCGCGATCTCGGCCGGGAGATTGCCCGCGGCCTGCCTGCGCGCAATCTCGCCGTCATCAACGGTCATGGCGGCAACCGTGGAATTCTCGAAGCGCTGGCGCAGGACCTGCGCGCCGATTTCCGGCTCAATGTTTGCGTCCTGCACCCGCCGAGCTGGCTGGATTCAGGCGCCGACGGCGACTCACCCGATATTCATGGCGGCAAAAATGAAACATCGATGATGCTGGCCGCGACTCCGCATCTCGTCCGCCTTGATCGGATAAAGACGCAGCGCTTCACGTCGCGCGCCGGCGCGGTGCGCAGGACCATTCTTGATCCGGCGCTCACCTGGCCCTGGACAACCGACGAGCAAGAGATCGCCGATATGGGCGTGATCGGCAACGCCAAAACGGCATCGGCGGAATTCGGCGAGCAGCTTCTGAATAAAATCGTGGAAGCGGCAGGCGATGTTTTCCGGCAGCTTCTGGATCGCCAACATGTCTTACGCGGCTAGGCCAGGGATGCATGCGGTTTTTCGGGCCTCCGTCCGCTCCGAAGCCGACATCCTGCGCAATTTCGCGGTCCTGGTCGCGCTCGTCTGGTCGGTCGTCTTTGTCGTGCTCGCATTGCGATACCGGCTGCAGATTTATGCCGACGGTGCGATGTTTTCCTACGCGGTCGCAGTGCGCGATGTCTGGGCATTCCACTGGCACAATATTTCGGGACGCGTAGCCGTCTTTTTCCTGACGCTGTGGCCCGCCGAAATAATCGTCAAGCTGACGGGCAGCCCGCGGGCGGGCATTGCCGTCTATGGTTTTCTCTTCTACGTCGCACCGCTGCTCGGACTGGCCGCGACTTTCGCCGCCGACCGCTCGCGCGGGCGCCTCATATTCGTCTTCGCCTGCTGTTCGACCGCCGTTCTCTGCCCGCTCGTCTTCGGATTCCCCACCGAAATGTGGCTGGCGCACGCCCTGTTCTGGCCATGCCTCGCCCTGTCCCACTACGCGCGTCGCAATTTCATCGGAAATGCGTTGATCGCCATCACAATGGCCGCGCTTGTCTTTTGTCATGAGGGGGCCATCATTCTCGCAATCACGGTCACTCTAACCCTCGCCTTGCGCGGCTGGCGCGACGCCTGCTTCATCAGGTCGCTCGTGGTGTTGTGCGTCGTCCTGCTGGTGTGGACAATCGTGAAAATGCTCTATCCGGCGGATCGTTATTTCGCCGATGTCCTGATCAGGGCGGCGCTCCATTTCTTCGATCCAACCATCTTCGAAGCCAATCTGGTCTTGCTGCTGCTCACAGTCCTTGCGCTCTATGGGCTGACCTATCTCCTGTTGCTGCGGATTGCCGGCAACAGCGTGGCACTGCCCGGCGCCACCGCGATCGTCTCGGCCGCGCTTCTCGTCTACTGGCTGTGGTTCGATCATTGGGTTCATGCCAGCAACAGGTATTATTTGCGCACGCTGCTGGTCGTCATTACGCCTGTCTTCGGCATGATCGCGGCATTCTATGCGCAGCGCGCGGACGGGCTGATATCCGTGCCACCGGCCATCGCGCGGATCGCAGGCCTGATGGCCGGTGCGAGCACGGTCCGCGCCATCCTTGGCGCGTTTATTCTCATTACACTCGTCCACGCCGTGCAGACCGCAAAGTTTTTGTCGGACTGGACCGCGTACAAGAGCGCCGTGCGCACGCTCGCAACGGGAAACGCGTCCGACCCCGCTCTCGGCGATCCCCGTTTTGTTTCCGCGCAGCGAATCGCGCCCGATCTCAAGCAGCTGACCTGGTTCTCGACGGTCGAATATCTCTCGATCCTCGTTTCCGATTTCAAACCGAACCGGCTGGTGATCGATCCGCGCGGCAATTATTTCTGGCTGTCCTGCACGACGGCGACGGCGAACGCCAAGGCAACGCGTGCGGTGCCGGTCGCGGCGCGCGAGCTTGTACGGATATACTCATGTCAGCATCGTTGAAACCGATCCGCGCGCCATGCCCCGCCACATTGTCTGCCTGACGTTCGATTTCGACACGCAATCCGGATTTATTGCACGCGGCATGACAACGCCAACGCCGCTGTCGCGCGGCGAGTTCGGCGCCACGGCGTCGCGCCGCATTCTCGACTTCCTGAAGTCGCGCGGCATCACCGCTACCTGGTTTATCCCCGGCTTCACGATTGAAAGCTGGCCGCGTGAATGCGAAGCCGTGGTTGCGGGCGGCCATGAGGTGGCCCACCATAGTTGGGCTCATATTCCGACCGCCACGCAGAGCCGCGAGCAGGAGGAAGCTGACCTCGTCCGGGCCAATGACGCGATCGCAAAACTGACGGGACGCAGGGCGCGCGGCTACCGTTCGCCATCGTGGGACTTGAGCGCGCATACGATCGAGCTGCTCGTCACTCACGGCTTTCTTTACGACTCGAGCATGATGGGCTCCGACTATCTGCCCTATCGCGCACGCAGCGGCGACGTCGCAAAGATCGGAGAAGCATACCGCTTCGGCCGCGAGACTCCGTTGATTGAAATGCCGGTCAGCTGGACACTCGACGACTATCCACACTTCGAATTCATTCGCACCGAGTCAACGATCCTGCCGGGGCTGCAGCCGGCGCGCGCCGTCATGCAAGGCTGGCTCGACGAGTTCATCTACATGAGAAAGACGGTCGACTGGGGCATTCTCACCTATACCACGCATCCCTATGTGATCGGGCGAGGCCAAAGGATGCTTGCCTTCGAGGACCTGGTCGACAGGCTGGCCCGCGAGGGCGCCGTGTTCATGACGATGGAACATGCAGCGCAAGAAGCCGGGCCGAGGCTCGGAAAACCCAGGTGACGGGCGCGGAGCTCAGACCGCACACCAGTCGCGAATGAGGCGCGCGTACAGCTCCGTCGCTTCTTCAATCCGCGAGACAAGACAATATTCATCCGTCTGATGCGCCAGCGCGAGTTCGCCGGGGCCGATAATGGCCGTGGGCGGAGAACCCAGTGCCGGAGTGAGGACCGATGCGTCGGTGAAGTACGGGGCGCCGCCGGTTTCACCGCCGACATCGGTAATTTCACGCGCAACGCGCACCACGGTCCTGATCCACGCATTGCCCGGATCGGTCCACACGCTTTGCGCGTCGAGCAGCGTCGTAAGCTCGACCTTGTCGCCAAGATAGCTTGCCAGATAGCGTGCCAGGTCTTCGCGAATCCTGGCGTGAGTCTGCCCGGGTATCGTGCGGATATCGATCCCGAAGGCGGCGCGGTCGGGCACAGAATTGATATTGAGCCCCGCGCTCATCGTGCCGACATTCAATGTCGGCGCACCGAGCACTCTGTGGCGAGCGACATTGAAATCGAATTCCTGCAGGGCGGTGACGGCGCGCGCAGCCTTGTAGAGAGCGTTAATTCCCTTTTCCGGCATCGAACCGTGCGCCGTAACGCCTTTGCTGACGGCTTCGAGCCACAATGCGCCTTTGTGACCCACGAGGGGGCAGTTGCCGGTCGGTTCCGCCACCACCAGCGCGCCAACCTTGGGAAGACGCGCCGGCCCCGCCGCCAGCGCGGCAGCGCCGGCGCAGCCGGTCTCTTCTCCGGCCGTAATGATCAGAACGACGCCCGGCGAGCCTTCGAGCCTGCCTGCGAGATCGATGCAGGCGCCAGCAAATGCCGCTACACCACTTTTCATATCGGACGATCCGCGACCGTAGAGCCTGCCATCAACAATCGCGCCGGCATGCGGCTCCGCCGACCATGGCTGTGCGCCGAGCGGGACCGTATCGAGATGCCCGGTAAATCCGATCGGCGCCTTGCCATCTATGCCGCCTTTCCGCGCTATC
>DATEKG010000082.1:0-2991 GCA_035277565.1 Pseudolabrys sp. | reverse complement strand
CGGCCGGTGGCGCCGAGCGCCTTCATGGTGGCGATTGTTTCGCGACGGCGATCGAGATGGCTCTTCACCGCATTTCCGACGCCGACTCCGCCAACCAGAAGTGCGGTCAGACCGACGATGGTGAGAAATTGCGTGAACCGCTCGACATTGCGCTCGAGTTGCGGCGACGCGTTACTGCGGCTGCGTATGTCCCACCCGGCTTCGGGTAGTTGCGCCCGTGCCTGCGCAGCCACCGCCTTCGCATCGTCGTCCGACGAATTGTTTGCCGGCAATCTGAGGCGGTAGTGCCAACGCACCAGGCTGCCGGGCTGCAGCAGGCCGGTGGAACGCAACGCATCCTGGCTCACCAGCAGGCGCGGGCCAAAGCCGATGCCGGCCGCCAGCTTGTCCGGTTCGCCTGTCAGGGCGGCGCGAATCTCGATCGCCGCATCGCCGATCATTAACCGCGCACCAGGCTTGATGCCGAGACGCGCCATCAGTGTCGGATCCGCGGCCGCGCCGAACACACCGTCATGTATTGCCAATGTCTCGCCGAGCGGCATCGGCGGATCGAGGATCGCCTGACCATAGAGCGGGTATGCGCCATCGACGGCCTTCAACTCGACAAGGGCCGCCTGGCCGCTTTGCGTGCGAGCCATCGCCCGCATGGTCGCGACGCCCGAGGTTTCGCCCCGGGCGTTGAGAAAGCTCAGCTCCTGCGATGTTGCTTCGCGTTGAATCAGCGTAAACGCCAGATCGCCGCCGAGGATGACGCGGCCTTCGCGTGCGAGTCCGTCGGCGAGGCTGGCGGCGATCGATCCGACGCCGGCAATCGCCAGGCTGCCAAGAGCGATGCATGCGATAAAAACATAAAAGCCGTGCAGGCCACCGCGCAATTCGCGCAGTGCAAATCGCGCTGACAACCGCAAGCTTCTCATTGCCGGTGCAGGCTTCATAGGGCGCTTATGCCGTCGACGCGGCCCGAACGCATACGCACAACCCGACGGCAGCGCGCGGCGAGGGCCGGATCGTGGGTGACCAGCACGAGCGTGGATTTCCGCTCCTCGTGCCCGGCAAAGAGAAGTTCGATGATGTGCTTGCCTGTGTCTTCGTCGAGATTGCCGGTGGGCTCATCGGCAACGATGATGGCCGGGTTGGGGGCGAGCGCGCGCGCCACGGCGACTCGTTGCTGCTCTCCGCCCGAAAGCTGCGCGGGATAGTGGTCGAAACGGTCGGCCAGGCCGACGGCCGCGAGTTCGTCACGTGCCCGCTCTCGCGCATCGCCGGTGTCCGCCAATTCCAGCGGCACGGCGACGTTCTCCAGCGCGGTCATTGTCGGAATCAGATGAAAGGACTGGAATACGATCCCCACCTGACGGCCGCGAAAGCGCGCAAGCGCATCTTCGTCGAACGTACCGAGGTTCTCGCCGGCAACCTCCACGGTCCCGGAATCGGCCCGCTCGAGACCGGCCATAACCATCAATAAAGTCGATTTTCCGGACCCGGATGGGCCGACCAGGCCGACGGCCTCGCCATTCCCTATATGCAGGTTGATGTCTTTGAGGATATGTACGCGGGCTGCACCTTGCCCGAGCGAGAGATTGACGCCGGCAAGCGTAATGGCCGGCCCCGCCTGGGAATTGTTCGTCATGGGACCTCGTCGGTTACAGCATCGCTCATATGTGAGGAACCCGGCCCGGGTAAAGCACCTTGCTATGGTGGTGCTGGTCACGATGTTTTGTGCGTTTCCGCGGGCTGTATGGGCCGCCGACAGGCCGGTCAACATTGTGGTGCTCGGAGATTCGCTCAGCGCCGGCCTCGGATTGCGGGCGGAGGATGCATTCCCGGCAAAGCTCGCACGTGCGCTGGCGGCAAAAGGAGTATCAGTCTCGATGACCAATGCAGGCGTCTCGGGCGATACTGCCTCGGGCGGCGCCGATCGACTCGATTGGTCAGTGCCTTCCGGTACCGACGCCGTCATTGTCGAGCTCGGCGCGAATGACGCGTTGCGCGGGATCGATCCAAAGCTCACAAAAAACGCGCTCGATACGATTCTGCGCAGGCTTGCCGACCGTCACATCCCTGTCCTGCTTGCCGGAATGCGTGCACCGCCCAATATGGGCCCGGACTATTCGCGCGAATTCGACGTCATCTATCCGGCGCTTGCCTCGACTCATCCCGTCGTCTTTTATCCGTTCTTCCTTGATGGCGTAGCCGCCGATCCCAAACTGAACCAGGGCGACGGCATTCATCCGAATGCGGCCGGCGTCGATGTCATCGTGGCCCGCATCCTGCCGAAGGTCGGGGAACTGATTGCAAAGGCGCGCGGCGCGCGCAGCTAGCGACTGGAATGTAGACCATGCCTCGTCTCTTCACCGGTGTAGAGATCCCGCCTGATGTCGGGCAGGCACTGGCGACGCTGCGCGGCGGCCTGCCCGGCGCACGCTGGATCGATCCCGAGAATTATCACCTGACACTGCGGTTCATCGGCGACGTCGCCGACGACATCGCTCATGAAATCGCGTCCATGCTTGGCCGCGTAAAGCGTGGCGCTTTCGATCTTCATATGCAGGGTCTTACATCGTTCGGCGGCCGCAAGCCGCGGGCCGTCGTCGCCAACGTCGCACCGGCGCGAGCTCTGCTGGATGTTCAGGCGGAGCATGAACGGCTGATGCAGCGGATCGGCCTGGATCCGGAAGGGCGCAAGTTCACGCCGCACGTGACACTCGCACGGTTGCGGGAGTCCTCGAGTCAGCAGGTCGCTGAATATCTTTCCGCGCGCGGCTATTTCCGCACGTCGCCCTTTCGTGTTTCGCGTTTCGTCCTGTTTTCGTCACGGGCCTCGACCGGCGGCGGGCCTTATGTGATCGAGGCGAGCTACCCGTTCAGCACCTGATCTGCATTTCATGCAGTGCCGAACAGGCGCGACTGCGCGTCGAGCCATGCGGCCGTCATGCCGTGTGAATCGGTAAGCGCCTCGCGCAGCAGCGACAAGGGCGTATAGCGCGGCGG
>DATEKG010000081.1:0-10496 GCA_035277565.1 Pseudolabrys sp. | reverse complement strand
GATGGGCTGGACGTCGTCAGGCGACATGCGCCAGCAGCTGCGCCTCCAGTTCGGCACGAAGGAAGAGGCGGTTGCCTATTGCCAGCGCCATGGCATCGCCTACGAGGTGTTCGACGCCGCGCCGGTCAAGCGCCGCACGATTTCCTACGCCGATAATTTCGCGTTCAAGCGCCGCGACGCCTGGACCCACTAGAAGCGGAACTGATTGAGGTTGACCAGACCTGATCATGGCCGGGCTTGTCGAGACTTGTTCCGGCCATGACAGGCTGAGAAACTTCGCCACACACTCTGCGTCATGCCCGCGCCCCGTCGCGGGCATGCACGTCTTTCTTCACAGCGCATCAGCAAATCAAGACGTGGATTGCATGGTTGCGTTTCCATCGCTGAGATGGGGACGCCGGCGGGCGCTCCGATCGTGGATTGGTCTTTTCGACCGTGGCCATCTCGGACCCGCCGGCGTCGCGGTCTAACACGCGAACGGTAGTCGGGGCTTTCGCCCGCATGCAATCCGGCGTGTCGACCAAGGATTGAATAGGATCATGGGGAGTGCATCAATGGAAAGCAAGATCGTGGGGATCGATGTTGCGAAGGGGTGGCTGGACGTTTGTGTGGCCGGCGAAGAGAGGGTCGAGAGAATAGCGAATACGGTTGAGGCGATGGCGGCCTGGCTCGATCGGGTCAAGCCGGGCCTGGTGGCGTTCGAGCCGACCGGCGGCTATGAGCGGGATCTTCGCAATGCCTTGCGGCAGCGTGCCATTCTCCATGTCCGGGTTCATCCCAATGACGTGATCGCGTTCCGCAGGAGTCGCGGCATCCGCGCCAAGACCGACGCGATCGACGCCCGTCTCATTGCTGCTTTTGCCGCTGAGGAACTTGGCCGCCGAGGACTGCGGCCGAGCTTTGAAGGCGATGAAGAACTGCGCGAATTGGCGGCACGGCGGCGCCAATTGGTTGATGCCCTGCAGGCCGAACGCTGTCGATACGACCTTGCCCGTGCCCCCGCCGTGCGCCGCAGCCTTGCCCTGCTGATCGATGCGTTGCGAACACAGCTTGAGACGATCGAGACCGAACTGGATCGCTCGATTGCCCGCAATGCAAGAACCGCTGAACTCGCCAGGCTGCTGCAGACCATTCATGGCATCGGGCCGATCGTCGCCATGAGCCTCATCGCCGATTTGCCTGAGCTCGGCTATCTCTCCGGCAAGGAGATCGCAGCGCTGGTCGGTCTTGCGCCCAACACCCGCAGCAGCGGCAAAAGGCAGCAGCGCGCGGTAACCGCCCACGGCAGGTCCGGCGTGCGCCGCGCCCTGTTCAACGCGGCGCGCGCCGCCATCCGCCATCCTTCCCCTTTCAAATCCTTCTACAGCCGTCTGCTTATTGAAAACCAGAGACCAGGAAAGGTGGCCCTCACCGCGGTTATGCGCAAACTGCTCGTCACCGCCAATGCCGTCGCGCGAGAACATCAACCCTGGAAATTTGCTTGACACCCATCAACGGTAGATGGCCGGGACGAAGCCCGGCCATGACGAACTGGGAGACCTTGCCACACACTCGCTGTCATGCCTTCGCAAGTCGGGCCTGCCCGACTTGCGGTGACATAAGCGAGCGCATGCCGATCTAAATTGGAGCGATCAGGCTCCAGATGCGGCAATTTCGGGAGTCCGACGGAGGTCAGGCGGGGTGCTTTTCGGGCGCCGCGCCATCGAGATTGCGTCCCTGGGTGGCCGCGCGCTGGCGCAACAGCGAAACGAAGCGCTCCTCGGGCATCGGCTGGCCGAGCAGATAGCCCTGCCCGTAATCGCAGCCCATGCTCACCAGCGCGACGGCATCCGTGGCCTTTTCAATGCCGACCCCCACGACGGTGCGGCCGAAATTATGGGCAAGTCCGATCACGCTCTTGCAGAGTGGCGCATTCACTTTATCGGTGCCGCAGTCCGTGACGAAGGATTTGTCGAGCTTGAGCTCGGCAAACGGCAATTCATCGGCCTTGGCGAGCGTGGAATAGGCGCGGCCGAAATTATCCAACGCAAGCTGCACATTGCTGGCCTCGAACTTCTTCGCGAGTTCGGCCGCGAGCTTGAGATCGCCGACGATCTGCTCTTCCGGAATATCGACAATGAGGCCCGCCCATTTCTCGCCGGCGGGCCGGCGCGCCTTCACGATGTCCTCGACGGGGATCTTCGTCAAAGCCGGCACGGGAATATTGACGGACAGCCGCAGATTGACCCCGAGCTTCGAGAAATGCGCGCTGGTCTTGAGCGCGTTTTCAAGCGCGAGCTCGGATAATTTGGCCGTCGCGGCCTCCGACGCGTTGGCGGTGAAGGCCGCCGCCAGGACGACGCCGTGTTCGGGGTGGCGCACGCGTGCAAAGGCTTCCGCGCCAGCCAGCTGCTTCTTGCGCAGCGCGATTTTCGGCTGATACCAGAACTCGACCCAGTTGTTCCTGATGGCGTCTTCAAGCTCGAGGCGCGCGGCAACGGCCGGCGGCATGCCGAGCTTGAGCTCCTGGATGATCTTGACGATCGTTTCCGTTTCGAACGGCTTTTTGAGCACCGGCATCATCTGCAGCTGATGCTGCGCGCCGATGCCCTTGACATGTTCGAGCACGGCCGCGCCGCGGCCGCTCATCAGTTGCACCGCGCCGCGATATCGAGATTTGCCCAGCGCTACGACCGACTCGATCGCATCTGCGGACTCCAGCGAGATGTTGAGGAAGACGAGAGCAGGCGGCCGGGTTTCGATCGCCTTGCGCATCGAGGCGCCGTCGGGAAACTCGACCGTGTCCACACCGGATCCGTGCAGGATGAGCGAAAGGAAGTGGCGGATGCTCGGCTCTTCATCGACCACATAGCAGAGCGGAGCAACGCCGGGCGCGAGCGGGGGCGCCTCGACGGCAGGCGTTCCCGCGGCGGGTGTCGACGATGAGGCTGGTGTCTCGGCCATGCCGTTCAGGCGCACTTGAACCGAGGGAATAGAGAGTCCCCCGGGGAGCTATTGGTGGTCAAACCCGTTAATTATGTGTTTCCCATATGGCGCCGGACGGCCGTTCAGAATGACAATCGGGCGATTGAGGGACGGATTGGCGGCCCGGCCGGGCGGGCACTTCGAGCGGTTGACAGGCGGCGGCCACGGAAGCATTGCTGGCGGGAGTGCGGTGCATTTGACGTCGGCGCGCACCCCGGCACCATTCTGACGCGATGAAAGGCGGGAACTCCCGCAGTGCCACGGCCGGGGACTGGAGTATTCGCGTGCTAGACGAACTGGCCGCGCGCTGAAGGTGTAGTTTGCTCATGTTGCTGCCTGACGCCATCAAGCTTCGATGGGTGCATGACCTCGTCTCGCCGTCGAGGCCGGGCAAATATTTTTCCCGATACGGACAACGGGTGATTGTCTCGGACGAAAACTACGAAACGGCCGCTGCGGCATTCGCAAAAGGGGCCGCCGATGTCGAATTCCTTGCGTCGAGAAAAGATACTCTCAACGGCAAGATCTATTACCTGCTGGAATTTGATCGTCTCGTCGAATAGCGGATGGGCCTATTTGCGGATCACCGAGAGCTTGCCGCTGCGCTCCAGCCGGGCCTCCTTGACGTCCTGATGATTGTCGACGCCCTGCTGCCGCAGATCCTCGGCGAGATCATCCGCGGACATATGGGCATCCCGTAGCGCCTTGCGGTCGACCCGGCCATTTCTGATCAGGACGGTGTCGTGGCCTTTGACGAGAAAACTAAAGGTTGAGGAGCTTTCCGAAAAATACGACAGCAGCCAGTGCAGGACGATGAAGATGAACGTCGCAATGAGCGTTGCGACGAACGGTGCGGTCCCTGAGACGGCGCGGCTGGACAGCGATCCGATCATGATGATGAGTACCGCGTCGAACGCGGTCGCCTCTCCGAGAAAGCGTTTCTTCCCGAGGCGCACAAAGAGAATAAGCACGAAGTAGACAATGAGGGCTCGCAGACCGACCTGGGCGGCCGTGAGTTCGTTCGCGGTTGTTGCCGAAAGGCCCAGGGCGCCGTCGATGAGCCGGCCGATCTCGTGCATGTCTCTCGCATGTCACCATTAGGCCGCAGAAAATCCGCGGGCTTTGAACCGCAAAAAGAACCGATGATTGGCGTGGAAGTTCCACTCGCCGCCGCGTCGCTCCTGACGCACGCGTGTCTGCAGGATGGCTATTCTACCACCGGATGAGCCGTAGCTGGACGCTTCGGGTCGACAGAATATGGTGCACTTGCACCACCGTGATTCGCCGGCGGTGAACTAACATGGTTCCCGGCTGGGCGGGTTTCAGGGGGACCGCCATGACAATTTTGCTGTGGATGGGCTTGTTTTCACTTGGCGCGAGCTTTGGGTTTGTGGTCGCCGGCGTACTCAGCAACAGTGGCCTTGAAAGCTGACCTGGTTTCGTTTGTGGCCAGAGGCTCCCGGGTAAGACACCGCCCGGGAGCTTTTTGTTTGCTGGAACTTTTTGTGTGAACGGACGTTATCGTGCATGCCCCAATATGAAAACGAAGGACGCGCTCGCGCCGAGCGGATCTTCACCCTGCGCGAGCAGCAAAAAGCCGACGCTCCAAAGGCAACGGCAGACTACTATGCCGCACAGCAGAGGATTCGCGATCGAACGCGGGAGCTGAGACAACAGCGTCTCGCGCGAGAAGCACAGAAAAAAAGCAGTGGTGCCTAGCGCGCTAAAGAAGAATTGATTGAGGTTGACCAGACTTGGTCAGGGCCGGGCATAGCCGTCCGAAGGACGGAGTGCTTTGGCACGCCTATGTCCCGCCCATCCAGGTCTTTTTTTCCTACTGACGGTCTGTGAAGAAAGACGTGGATGCCCGCAACAAAAGTGCGGGCATGACGCCGAGCGTGTGGCGAAGTCTCTCAATTCGTCATGGCCGGATTTGCTTGCCTCGCCGAAGCTCGCAATGCGAGCGAAGGCGGGTTCCGGCCATCCACGCCTTGCTTTGCTGATGTGCGATGGAGAAAGACGTGGATGCCATCAGAGGTCGGGCCTGCCCGACTTCCGCATAAATTACTTGCCGCAAGTCGGGTAAATCCGAATTGCGGTGACATAGGCGAGCGAAGCGACGCCATCCTTCGAGCGGCTATGCGCGGGCACGACGATTCAAATTAGCCCGATCACGCTTTAGTATCCGCGATATGGCTTGCAGACGCCGTCCTGAATGGTCCAATTCGGCGGGCAGCCATTCCATGTATTCCAGTGTCGGCCGCCGTAATAGCCGCGGCCGCCGTAATAGCCGTGGCCATAGTATCCGGGCCCGCCATCCCAGCATTGACGCCGCCAGAAGCAGCCGTTCGGACCACAAACCCGGACGCGACGACAAGCATATTGGACGTCCTGAACCAGACGCGGGCTTTCACTCGCAACTGCTGCCGGAGCGGCCGTGGTTGCTTGTGCGCCTGATATAGAAAGCAGGCATGGAGCGAGAAAGGCGGACGCCATCAGTATTTTGCGCATTGTGCTCTCCCTTCAGTCACCGGAAACGTATCGGCCGGCTGGGGTAACTGTCCAGGGTTCGCAGGGGTTCCGGTCATCATGAATCATCAGAACGAGCCGGCATCACCCAGCCGCCACCACGGAGCGCAGTTTGTTGTTGTGTCCGGCCTCAGAGTGAGTCCTTGGAAATCATCTGCAACAACTGCGGCAGCGGTGGACGCTTCCATCGATGATCGTAGTAAAACGATCGCTGCTGCTCCACACCGGGCCGATGACTGCCGGCGTCTGATCCAGACAAGATCGGTACGTTGCCTCCGCTAATAGCTCGCGACAGGCAGTCCAACTCTCGGAGCATGACTTGTGGCAGATATCCGATTGTCGTCGAATGTCCGTTCGGTGACCGGCGTGGCCGGATCCGGTGTTTCATTTAATTTTGTCTGCAACTCGTTCAGAAGTTGCTGGAGCGTTTCGGAAATTTGCTTCCTCGAGTCCTCGTTGAGACCCGCTCCGGTGCGACCGTGAGACTCATTCAACGCCGCCCAGTTTGACCATTCGATATTCCAGCGGTTGCGAACCTTGCGGCGGAGTATCCAGTGCACAATGTGATAGGTCGCTCCAAACAAAGCCATCAACGCAAACGTGATCACAAACACTAGCGGCGGGCCTTCGGTCTTGATCGTCGTCTTTGAAGGTGCAGTTGTGGCGTGTAACTGGTCAGCAGGACCACGTGATCGCCTCGCTGCAGGGCGGACGAGATCAGTCGGCCGTGGCGCCTCGCTCTCGAACGGTCGAAGTTCGTCCGGCAATTTGGCAGGTTCGGGCCCGTTGATCGCAGGCTCCCGCATGGGAACATCCGCTTCCGTATTGCCAGCATCAACCGTACCATCGAGCGCCATTCTATCTGGCGACGGTGGACTTGGCGGTGCAGTCTGCGGCAATTGCGGCCTGGACGGTCGCGGCTTCTCTGTCACGCGCTTCTGAACGGCCTTGTCGAGTGGTGCCAGATACCAGCATTGCTGGTTTGTGGCGCGATCGGTCCGGTAATACCAGTGCTCATCGCGCGGCGGCGGAGCGTTTGGCGCAATGAGACATTTTTCAGAACCAGGTGCCGCCCCTGTCCACATGAGCCATGAGACGCTTGCGAGAGCAAAGGCGCGCAGTATCGTCACCAGGGTCAGCTTTCGTTGCAGCATGCACTCCTCCATCGGCATTTCAACACCGCTGCACGATTCGGATTGCGCAGGTGAAAGCAGCAAACTGATTGGCCGGCACTTGGGCTGCAATGCGTTGCAAATTGGACAGCTGGGATTTATCCCGGGAAATGTGATCGAGCCGGTACTCGAGGAAGCAAACTGGTTATTGGTTCTTCGCGCGGTCCTTTGCAAAACGCGCGGCAGGTTGAGAATTCGATTTCAACCGCACAATAAATTTTCGAAAGGTACGTTTCTGCCGACTCCGGTTTGCCGAATCATCAGAAGATGATTGCGAAAACTTTCGCGGAGATGACCATGAAGTCATTAGTCGCCAAACGCTCTGTCGTCATTGGTGGACACAAGACCAGTGTGAGTCTCGAAGATCCCTTCTGGAATGACCTGAAAGAAATTGCGCAGATCCAGCAAACGACATTGTCGCAAGTCATCGAGCAGATCGACAGCGCGCGCCAACACAACAATCTGTCATCAGCGATACGCCTGTTCGTACTTGGTCAAGCGCGTGTACGAGGTCAACCTGCCGATTGAAGACGTCCGGTCTTTTGAAAATAAGCAGAGTGTCCGGCGCGGGGCGCGTGTTCCACCTTGGCATTTGCCATCATTGGCGCGAGCGCGTCAGCGATGAATGTCGGAAACGTTGCAATAAAGCGATCATAGAAATGCGGGATTTTCTGCCACCATGTCAGGTGGTTGTTGCACATACCGTGGATGAAGATCACCGGCGGCCCTGATCCGGTAACTTCATGCAGCGACGGCAGCGGATGCAACGAGAATGTCTCTGCGGTCAAGCATGGATAATTCTCCTGCATTTGGCTGCATGTCGGGGAGGTTATTGAGCCCGCGCGATGATTTTGATCAAATACGGATCAACCTGCGCGTCACGATCGTATTGGTGAGCAGGGAGACCATAACGTGCGCAAAGTATCGCGAGTTGTTGCACTTGCCATTGTCGTCATGACGGCCGTCTTATCCAGTCGCGCCATGGCCCTGCCTTACGATCCATATCCATGGTGTGCGGTTTACGGCGGCAGCATGAGCGGATCGTCGAATTGCGGCTTCACCACGTTGCAACAGTGCATGGCGACCGTAAGCGGGATTGGCGGCTCATGTGAGCGCAACCGGTTCTACAATCCGCGCGCGACGGCTAAACGCTCGAAGCCGCCAAAAAAGCGCTCCGACGACCGGACCTATCAAGGTCAACAGGAAACTCCTTATTACGGCCGGTTCAACTCCTGGCCGTCTTATTTCTTTGACGATGATTGACGCGCGCGGTGCCGCAAGGTCAGCGGGACTTGAAACAGGCCTTGATCTGGTGGCGACCCCGGCTGGATTCGAACCAGCGACCCTCAGCTTAGAAGGCTGATGCTCTATCCGGCTGAGCTACGGGGTCGGCGCAACTCCCGTCATACCTGCCCCGCACCCTGGGCGCAAAAGGCGGCCCCGGAATGGCCGGGCGGAGCCCGGGTTCCGCCGCCCGCTTGTCTTTATAGTGTCGGATGAAGTGCTTACGGTCGTTTCTCCGGCTGTTCGCACAATTTCTGAGGACATTGGCCAAGCCCCCTGTTCCACATATTAATTTCGGGCCGGCAGCATCACTTGCGAAAATTTCCGATGGCGTTGAACGGGCGCGGCCATGTCCTCGACACCATCGGGAACTGAAATGATAGTGGCGGCCATCGGCCGTTTCGGGAGGTCCTGCCCCATGCGTTGTCTTCTTCGCGCCGGCCTTGCGGCCGCATTCCTCGTTCTTGCTCTCGGTGCGGCGCCGGCGGCGGACAAGGCCTTCCGTCAGAGCGGCCTCGATGAAGCGGCCATCAAGCTCGAGGCCCAGATCAAGAATGATGCCGGCACGGTCGGCAAACCCGCGGCCGCGCTCAGGCGCGAAGCCGATGCCGCCTTCCAGAAGAATGATCTCCGTGCCGGAATGCTCGTTCTCGGCCAGCTTGTCACGGTCGCCCCGGATGATGCATCGAGCTGGCTGCGGCTCGCACGTACGGTGTTGCAGATCCGCCCCCGCGACGACCGCGAAAAGGCGCTGCTGCTCGACCGGGCGTCGACTGCCGCCTATGTCGCTTATCAGCGCGCGACCGATCGCACAGTCGAGGCCGACAGTCTTTCCGTTCTCGGCCGCACGCTGGCCGACCGGCAGCAATGGCGCGGCGCCCTCGATTCACTCCGTCTCTCGCTTGAACTGCGGGAGACCGCCGAACTCCGGAGCCGGTATGAAACCCTGCGCGCAGAGCACGGCTTCCGGCTGCTCGACTACACCGTGGATTCCGATTCCATTTCGCCGCGCGCCTGTTTCCAGTTCTCCGAAGATCTGCCCGGCCGCCGCACCGATTTTTCGCCCTATGTCGCGGTTGCCGGCGCCGACCGGCCGGCGATTTCGGCCGGCGAGAGGCAGCTTTGCGTGGAAGGACTCAAACACGGCGAACGCTATTCGATAACGCTGCGCGCCGGACTTCCATCGGTCGTCAAGGAGACACTGCCGAAGTCGGCCGAGTTCACGATCTTTGTGCGCGACCGCAAGCCCTTCGTGCGGTTTTCCGGTAAGGCCTATGTTCTGCCGCGGACCGGCCAGCGCGGCATTCCGGTGCTGAGCGTCAATACCAAAGCGGTCAGCATGGCGATCTACCGTATCGGCGATCGCAATCTCATTGACACGATTCTCGGTTACGAGTTTCAGCGCAATCTCAGCCGCTACCAGGCCGAACGCCTGGCGAGCGAGCGCGGCGTCAAGGTGTGGAGCGGCGAACTTGCCGTCGAACCCAGGCTCAACACCGAAGTGACCACGGCCTTTCCGCTGGATCAGGCGGTCAAGGATCTCGGCCCCGGCGTCTATGCAATGACGGCGGAGCCGAAGGATGCCGTTTCAAACGACTACGGGCAGCAGGCGACGCAATGGTTCATCGTTTCCGATCTCGGCCTGACCGCCTACACAACGCATGACGGTATCGACGTCTTCATTCACTCGCTCGCCAGCGCCGAGCCGCGCGGCAGTGTCGAGGTGCGGTTGATCGCGCGCAACAATGAAGTCCTTGCAGTCCGGCAGAGCGACCGCAACGGCTTCATTCATTTCGAGGCGGGGCTTGCGCGCGGCGAGGGCGGCGCGGCGCCCGCCGCGATCGTGGCCAGCGAGCGCAGCGACTATGCGTTCCTGAGTCTGAAATCGCCCGCATTCGATTTGTCCGATCGCGGCGTTGCCGGCCGTGTAATTCCGGATGGACTTGACGCCTTCGTCTATACGGAGCGAGGGGTCTATCGCACCGGCGAGACCGTCGCCATCACCGCGCTGCTGCGCGACGCGCGGGGCTCGGCGGCGCCGAATACGCCGCTGACGCTGGTGGTCGAGCGGCCAGACGGCGTTGAGTATCGCCGCGCCGTCGTGGCGGATGAGGGACTGGGCGGTCATTCCCTGAAGCTGCCGATCGTGGCGTCGGCGTCGACCGGCACCTGGCGGGTTGCGGCCTATACGGATCCCAAACGCCCGCCCATCGGCGAGGCGACCTTCATGGTCGAGGATTATGTTCCCGATCGCATCGAGTTCGATCTTGCCTCGCAGGCGAAAGACATCGCGCGCAATGCGCCGGCGCAGCTCACCGTCGATGGTCATTTCCTCTATGGCGCGCCCGCGTCCAGGCTCGATCTCTCCGGCGAGGTGACGATCGGGCCCGCCAAGGAACGTGCGGGGTTCCCGGGTTATGCCTTTGGGCTGGCCGAAGACGAAGTCACTGTCTTGCGCCAGGAACTCGACGAACTTCCGGGTACGGATGAAACGGGCAAGGCGACCTTCCCGGTCAAGCTCGACGAGGTGCCGGACAGCAGCCGCCC
>DATEKG010000080.1:0-3680 GCA_035277565.1 Pseudolabrys sp. | reverse complement strand
CGCCGTTCTTGACCTTCCTGGCTTTCGCCAGTCTGGCGACGGCAATTGCACCCTCGAGACTGTCGGCGACCGGCTTTTCGCAATAGATGTGCTTGCCCGCTTCGATCGCGCGCGTCAGAAGAGTGGCGCGCATCTGGGTGGTGGCGGCGTCAAAGAAGACAGCGTCATCGGGATTCCTCAGCGCGGCGTCGAGATCGGTCGTTGTCCGTTCGATGCCATATTGTCGCGCGATCGCGGAGAGCTTCTCCGCATTGCGTCCGACCAGGATCGGGTCGGGCATGACACGGTCGCCGTTCGGCAATGCAACGCCACCCTGCTCCCGGATGGCCACGATCGATCGCGCCAGGTGCTGGTTGAGCCCCATGCGGCCGGTAACGCCATACATGATGATCCCGAGCCTGCGCAGTGCCATCGGCCGCCCCGGCTAACGGTTGAGCCAGCGCCGCGCGAAGCCCAGCAGGCCCTGCGGGAGGAAGATGATCATGGCAATGAAGATGATCCCGAGCGGAATAAGATAGGGAAACTGATCGCCGAAAAAGCGCGACAGAAGCTCCCGCGCAAGCTGGAAGAACCCGGCCCCGACGAGCGGACCGACGAGCGTGCCGATCCCGCCCATCACGTTGAAGATGACGGCATCGCCGGAGACCAGGAAATAGACGAAGTCGGGCGCGGCAAATTCATTCTGGATTGCATAGAGGACGCCGGCGAGCCCGGCAAAGAGGCCGGACAGCATGACGGACACCATCTTGTAGCGTTCGACCGGATATCCGATTGCGCGCGTGCGCGCCTCATTCTCGCGAATCGACTGCAGGACCATGCCGAAGGGCGAACGGGTGATCCGCCGCAGGATCAGATAGGATCCGGCGACCATCGCGAGCACGAACCAGTGGATCATCGACGTGGTGAAGCGCGCGTCATACAGGAATGGAATCGTGAAATGCGGCCTCGTGAAGATCAGGCCGTTCTCTCCGCCCGTCACCGGGGTCCAGGTGAAAATGATGACGTAGAAGATCTGGCTGAAGATCAGCGTCGTGATGGCGAAATAGATGTCGCGCAGGCGCGTCGAGAAATAGGCGACGAAGAGAGCGGCACCGCCCGCGCCGGCAAGCCCGAAGAGGATCGACAGCCAGAGATTCGGCGGACTGACAAGCAACAGCGCCGCGGCCGCTCCGTACATGCCGAGCCCGAAAAACGCGGAATGTCCGAACGAAACCATGCCGGTATATCCGATCAGGAGATCCGACGACATCGCCAGCAGACCCCAGATCAGCACTTCGGTGAGAAACCGCCGCCAGAATTCCGGCAGGACGAATGGCGCCACAATCAGCAGCGCCATGATGACGCAAAATCCGCCCCAGAAGATCGTATTATGGCTCAGCGCGCCTCTGGGCACCGGCATGGGCTTGTCGATTGGTGTCGTCGTCATCTTGCGCTCGTCGCGAATAAACCGGTTGGCCGGAAAAGTAGCGTGAGGATGAGCACGACAAACGAAACGATCACCGCCTGGGCGGGACTCACCCAGATCGAGGCATAGGACTCAAGCAGACTGATGAAGATCGCGGCGGCAACCGAACCGAGCAGATTGCCCATGCCGCCGACCACCACGACGATGAAGGCCTTGAGCACCCAATCAAGGCCCATCGTGGAATTGACGCCGACCAGCGGCCCGAACAGCACACCGCTGGCCGCGGCCATTGCCGCGCCGATCGCGAACACGCCGGTATGCACCCACGGCACCGGTATGCCCATGGCCTGCGCCATGACACGATCCTGCGTGGTGGCGCGAATCCAGATTCCGTATTTTCCGTATTTCAGAAACAGCCAGAAGCCGCCGATGATCAAGGCGGACAACACGGCGATGAGCACCCGGTACCAGGGATATTCGAGATAGAACAGAACGAAGTGGCTGGTGATCGGCTCGCTGATCTTGCGCGACGACGGCCCGAACAGCCAAAGCGCATAGTTCTGCAGAACAAGGGACAGGCCGAAGGTCACCAGGATCGTGTTGAGCGGATCGCGGCCGAGCAGCGGCCGCAGTGTGACAATCTGCAAGGCGGCACCAAGGATTGCCACCACCAGGCTTGCTATGATGAGCGCCAGCCAGAAACTGCCGGTGCTGGCGAGCACCAATACGCCGATATAGGCGCCGAGCATGAACAGTTCGCCATGAGCGAAGTTCACGACGTCCATGATCCCGAAGATCAGCGTCAGGCCCGAGGCGACCAGCGCGAGAATCATTCCCGTCACGATTCCGTTCATTGTCTGGATGACCAGCTCGTCGACGGGAATGGACTGGAAGAACTGGACGACTGCGTTCATCCTCACACTCCGAGATACTGCTTGATGACGGGGTCGTTCACGTCAATGTCGCAGGCGGCGCAGTGGTGGCGCACCTCGCCTTTTTCCATGATGTAGACACGCTGGCTGGCGGCGAGCGTAAGCGGCACGTTCTGCTCGACAAGCAGAATGGCGACATTGTCCTTGTGCAAGGCGTCGATGATGTTCTTGATCTGCGACACCATGCGCGGCATCAGGCCTTCTGTCGGCTCATCGAGCAGGATGATCTTGGGCTCAAGCATCATGGCGCGGGCGATCGCCAGCATCTGCTGTTCGCCTCCCGACAGGGTGCCGCCGGCCTGATTGCGCCGTTCCCCCAGCACCGGAAAATATGTGAAGACCTTGTCGAGCAGGAACCGCTTCTTGTCTTCCGCAACGCCCGTGCGGTCGAGGCCGGTGCGCAGGTTCTCCATCACCGTGAGAAGCCGAAAGATGCGCCGATCTTCCGGCACATAGCCAATGCCGAGCCGCGCGAGCCTGTGCGGCGACAGGCCGGTGATGATGCTGTCTTCGAGTTGCACCCGACCCTGGCTCGCCTGCACCAGGCCCATGATCGTCTTGAGCGTGGTTGACTTGCCGACACCATTGCGGCCGAGCAGGCCAACGACTTCGCCATGGCCGACTGTCAGGGAAACGCCATGCAGGATGTGGCTCTTGCCGTAGTAAGTGTGCACGTTCTCGACCAGAACGAGCGGTGATGAGGTTTGTGCCGCGCCGGTCATGTCTTGAGATAGACCTCCAGCACTCTCGGATTCTGCTGAATCTCCTCCGGCGTGCCCTCGGCCAGAATCGAACCGTAATGCAGTACGGTGATCCGGTCGGCCAGCTCCATCACGACTTCCATGTCGTGCTCGACAATGAGGATCGTATGCTTCTTCGCGATCCGCTGGACGAGATGCATGGTTTCGGCGGTCTCGGCCGCACTCATGCCCGCGGTCGGCTCGTCGAGGCACAGCAAGGTCGGTTCGGTGGCAAGCGCTATTCCGATTTCAAGATTGCGCTGTTCGCCGTGCGAAAGATTGGCGGCGAGCTCCAGCGCCTTCGGCAGCAGCCCGACAGAATCAAGCGCCGCTTCGGCCTTCTCGTTGAGATCGGTGAATTCGCTGTGGTGCCTCACCATGTTCCAGGCGTGCCGCCGCGATTGCGCGGCAATGCGCACGTTCTCCATGGTGGTGGCATTGGGAAGGATGTTGGTGATCTGGTACGAGCGCGCGATGCCCCTTTGTGAAATCAGATTGGGTGGCAGCCCGGTGACATCCTCTCCGTTGAAAATGATGCTGCCGCCGGTTGGACGGAGCACGCCGGTCAGGCAATTGAAAAATGTGCTCTTGCCCGCGCCGTTC
>DATEKG010000079.1:0-4667 GCA_035277565.1 Pseudolabrys sp. | reverse complement strand
CGTGATGATCTTATGTTTGGAATCAGGGTGGGCGTAACCTTCGTTGTAGTGGCCGGAGGTGTTGCCCATCATCACAATGCACGGCGGATAGGCGCTCAGATCGGTGTCGAATTTGCGCTCCACGAGGCGCTTGAAGCGCGGGCTCAGAAGATCGTCGACGACCGCGCCGAAATTCGGTCCATAACGTAAGGCCGGCAAGCCGTAACTACCCCGATAGGGGATGCGCGGCGCATCCGCGAGTACCTCGTCTTTGAAGCGTGGCGCGATCGCTTGTTCGACGAACGCAAAGTCATAAGGGTCGTTCCACAGCTTGGCGGCGGCTATCGCATCCTCGTCAAGCAACGAAAACGCGCGTTCGCGGTCGGGCAGGCTCTGCGCATCGGGCATGGCGTTCCCCTCACGTTTCAGTAATTGATCGTATGATCAGTTATCCCGCTAGCGGGCGTAGGCGGTTTGACGCAGGACAAACTGGCGCACTGCGTCGCCCACCGAGAATATCCACGCCACGGCGGAGAAACGCGTCCGGCCGCATACCAACGGTCGGTCCGGCAACGATTACGCGCCTCTGGTTTTGCAAGACCGAAAAAGGTCGTCCAAACCTATCGGATTCAGTCGATTCGAGCCGTTTTCCCGTGTTGCCGGTGCACTTTGGCGTTGCGCGACGAGATCCGCAGCGCACCAGCGAAAACGAGTCAGTCGTTGACATGGATCATCGCCGCGCGGCCTTAAATCGAGTTACGTAGCCGTCCAGCGCGTCCCCGACTGGGGAGCGTGAAGGAGGCAGTATGACCCGTATCGCCCGTGCCACGGTCGCCAAACCAGCGCAAACCGTGACATTGACCGGCACGCCGACGCAAGGATTGGTGCTCGGAACTTGGGGGTTCTTCGTCGGCTTCGCCGCCGTCGCGCTCTATGGACCAGCAGCCAAGTACTTTCAGGAGCAGATGCAGCTCGGCGGCTTGGCCGTCGGATTGCTGGTAGCGGCGCCGCAGTTGACCGGATCGTTGTTGAGGATTCCGTTCGGCGCCTGGGTCGATCGCGTCGGCGGCCGACTGCCGATGCTGACGCTCTTTGGCCTGTCGCTGATCGGCATGTGGGGGCTGGTCTTCATCCTCTTCACGGTCAAGACGCTGACTGTGAGCGTCTACCCGATCATCCTCATGTTCGGATTTCTGAGCGGGTGTGGTGTCGCCAGTTTCTCGGTCGGCGTTCCGCAAGTGTCGTACTGGTACCCGCAATCGCGCCAAGGCACGGTACTTGGCGCCTATGGCGGGATCGGCAATCTCGCCCCTGGCATCTTCACGCTCCTACTACCCTTCGCTATCGCCACCTGGGGTCTTGCCGGCTCCTATCTCGCGTGGCTGATTTTTCTCGTCGTCGGCGCGGCCATCTATTTCTTCATGGCCAAAGACGCATATTTCTTTCAGCTGCGCCGTCAAGGCATTGATATCGACAACGCCAAGACAATTGCTCGTGAGAAAGGGCAGGAGCTGTTCCCCACCGGAGCGGTCTGGCAAGCCGTCATTACGGCCGCCGAGGACACTCGGACCTGGGGACTGGTCTCACTCTATTTCGTTTCCTTTGGCGGCTTTCTTGCGCTGACAGCCTGGTTTCCGACCTATTGGGTGAACCTGCATCATCTGACCGTACGCGAAGCCGCGCTGATCGGCGGGTTGGGCTTTTCGGTTCTCGCCGCTATCGTACGTGTCTTCGGCGGCATGCTCTCGGAGAAGCTAGGCGGCGAGCGCACCGCCACGATGGCCTTCGCCGCTGTGCTCATAGGCGCGCTACTGCTCACGTTCGTCGAGGGTTTCTATCCCGATCTTCTTGGCGAGATCCTGATGGCGATCGGCATGGGCATCGGTAATGCCGCGGTCTTCAAGTTGGTGCCGAAATTCGCGCCTAAGGCCGTCGGCGGCGCGTCGGGTCTGGTTGGCGGGTTGGGCGCCTTGGGCGGATTCATCATCCCGCCGTTTCTCGGCGCGACCGTCGATGCGCTCGGCGTGCGCGGTTATGCCGGCGGATTTTTCGCCTATGTGATCCTGGCGGCGATCGCGGTTGCCGTGTCGTGGAATTTCCGGCGCGCCGATTTGGGCGATTTACGTCGGGTGCAACCGGAGATATAGACAAGCGAACGGCGTCGCGGCAAATCGCGCTAGACGGCAGACAACGCCCGGGTCGTTTGGAACTTCGGCGGATGGGAGCGAGTCGATGGGTCATTTCCTTGATCGGCTGACTTACTTCACGCGCGCACGCGAGCCTTTTGCCAAAGGGCTGGGCGAGGTCCGCCGCGAGAACCGCGACTGGGAGGAGGGTTATCGTCAACGCTGGCAGCATGACAAGATCGTGCGTTCGACGCACGGCGTGAACTGCACTGGGTCGTGCAGCTGGAAGATCTACGTCAAAGGTGGCGTCGTTACCTGGGAGACGCAGCAGACCGATTATCCACGCACCCGCCCCGATATGCCCAATCACGAGCCGCGTGGTTGTTCGCGCGGCGCGTCGTACAGCTGGTATCTCTATAGCGCGGCCCGGGTGAAATATCCGATGGTGCGCGGTGTGTTGCTTCGGATGTGGCGCGAAGCCCGCACGACCATGGATCCGGTGTCAGCGTGGGCATCGATCGCGGCCGACGCCGGCCGTGCGCGCGCCTATAAGTCGATGCGCGGTCGCGGCGGTTTTGTGCGCTCGACCTGGGAGGAAGTGCTCGAGATCATCGCCGCCGCTAACGTCTATACTATCAAGACCTTCGGTCCCGACCGCGTCGTCGGCTTTTCGCCGATCCCGGCGATGTCGATGGTCTCGTTTGCGTCGGGCGCGCGCTATCTCAGCCTGATCGGTGGCACCGTGCTGTCGTTCTACGACTGGTACTGCGACCTGCCGCCATCGAGTCCGCAAACCTGGGGCGAACAGACGGACGTGCCGGAATCGGCCGATTGGTACAATTCGGGCTTCGTCATCGCCTGGGGCTCGAACGTGCCGCAGACGCGGACGCCCGACGCGCATTTCTTCGTCGAGGCGCGCTACAACGGCACCAAGGTGGTGGCGATCACGCCGGATTATTCCGAAGTCGCGAAGCTGTCGGATTTGTGGCTGCACCCCAAGCAGGGCACCGATGCGGCGCTCGCCATGGCGATGGGCCACGTCATCCTGCGCGAGTTCTTTCTCGACCGTCAGGTGCCGTATTTCCAGGACTACTGCCGCCGCTACACCGACCTGCCGATGCTGGTCCGGCTGGTCCGCCGCGGCGAGCAGTGGGTGCCCGATCGCTATGTGCGCGCGAGCGATTTGCCGGCGACTTCAGGCCGGACGTCGAATCCAGAATGGAAGCCGGCCGCCTTCGACGAAATTTCCGGCGAGGTCGTTTCGCCGCAGGGTTCCATCGGCTATCGCTGGCCGACAGAAGGCAGCGGCGAAGCTGGCCGCTGGAATCTCGAGGCCAAGGACGGAGTCAGCGGCCACGAGGTCAGGTTGGCGCTGTCGCTGATCGAGCGGCGCGACGACGCGGTTGATATTGCCTTCCCCTATTTTGGCAACCAGCCGCACGAGCGCTTCAAGGGAAACGACCAGGGCAGCGACGTGCTGGTGCGCCGGGTACCGGTCAGGCGCATCAATTTGACCGATGGCGAGGCCTGTGTCGCCACGGTGTTCGACCTGCTCTGCGCCAATTACGGTCTCGATCGCGGTCTCGGCGGCGAGGCCGCACGCTCCTTTAGCGATGACGTTCCCTATACGCCAGCCTGGCAGGAGCCAATTACCGGTGTTTCGGCAGAAAAGGCGATTGCGCTCGCGCGTGGCTTTGCCGAGAACGCCGAGAAAACCAACGGCCGTTCGATGGTGATCATCGGGGCCGGCATGAATCACTGGTACCACCAGGACATGAACTACCGCAGCATCATAAACTTTCTGATGATGTGCGGCACAATCGGTGTGTCGGGCGGCGGCTGGGCGCACTATGTCGGTCAGGAAAAGCTGCGGCCGCAGACCGGCTGGACAGTGCTGACCTTCGCGCTCGACTGGCTGAGGCCGCCACGGCAGATGGCCGGCACGTCATTCTTCTATGCGCATTCCGACCAATGGCGTTACGAAAAGCTGCGCGTCGGCGAGCTGTTGTCGCCGCTAGCCGACGCCTCGGCCTATCGCGGCAGCTTCATCGATCTCAACGTGCGCGCCGAGCGCATGGGCTGGTTGCCTTCATCGCCGCAACTCAATGTCAACCCGCTGACGCTTGTCGCCGCGGCGCGCGGAAAAGGACAAGCGGTCAAGGATTACGTCGTCGACGGCCTCAAGGCCGGCCGGCTGGGGATGGCGTGCGAAGACCCCGACAACCCGGTCAATTTCCCGCGCAACCTGTTCATCTGGCGCTCGAACCTGTTCGGCTCATCCGGCAAGGGGCACGAGTATTTTCTTCGCCATTTCCTGGGAACCAAGCACGGCCTTCAGGGCAAGGACCTTGGCGAGATGGGCGAGCAGAAACCCGAGGAAGTCGTGTGGCGCGACCCGGCGCCAGAGGGCAAGCTCGATCTGGTGGTGACGCTCGACTTTCGCATGTCGTCGAGTTGCCTCTATTCCGACATCGTCCTGCCGACCGCAACTTGGTATGAGAAGAACGATCTCAACACGTCGGACATGCATCCGTTCATCCATCCGCTATGCGCGGCGGTGGA